>CAYUJK010000022.1:0-4607 GCA_964444895.1 uncultured Roseivirgaceae bacterium | reverse complement strand
GGCTCTTCTGATGTGGTGAAGATGGACATTCGCTATTGAGAGATTGGGTGAGTGAGTTATTTGGGAATTGGGTGAGTTAGTGATTGGGTGATTGGCGAGAGAACAAAAAACCCTGGGCAACCTGGTGATGATCAAAAAGATGTAAAATTTATCTACCTGAACAAGCAGAAGTTGATATTTTTATTGCTGTGAGATGGTTTTAAAGTTATGACAAGGGATATTGACCGCTACTATCTGAGCAAGGACGAACCGAACAAAAGCTGCTTGCTTGCTTTGCGAAGTATCATCCTGAAGCAAGACGCCAATATAACAGAAACGCAGAAGTGGGGAATGCCCTGCTTCTGCTATAAGAAGAAGATGTTTTGCTATTTGTGGACGGATAACAAAACCGATCAGCCCTACATCCTTATGGTAGAAGGAAAGCACCTCCACCACCACGAATTGGAAGAAGGCAGCCGCTCAAGAATGAAAATTCTTCGCATTGATCCATACGAAGACCTGGATACGGTTCTGATTCTCTCTATTCTAAACCAGGCGCTGGACCTGTACCGGAATGGCATCATCCCCATAAAAGATAATTGATTCACCCAGCAAAAAAAATTTATCCCCCCTGTCCTATTCATTCATTTTCAATTGTCATGAGGTTGTAGTTTTTATTTTCAACCTGCCGGGCCTATATTGAGTTACCGGCGCTAAAGCAAAAAAATATGGATGAGTTTATTTTAATTTTCAGGCATCAGGACGGCTCAAAAATAGCCTCGCCCGAACAGATGCAACACTGGATGAAGCAAACCATGGATTGGATTGGGGGCATCGCCGCCCAAAACAAGTATGTATCGGGTACCGGGCTTCTCTTCGACGATGCCCGTGTAGTGGCCCACGATCATGTAGTCACAAACGGCCCATTTGGTGAGATTAAAGAAACGCTTGGCGGATTTATCATCGTAAAAGCCGGGAGCGTAGAAGAGGCTGTGGAATTTGCCAAGGGATCGCCGATACTGCAGGGAGAAGGCAATACCGTAGAGGTAAGAAAAATAGCGCAGCATGAAAAAGTAAAGTAAGACTTGATCAACTTTGTCGAGGTTCGCGCTTCGACAAAGTTTTTCTCAATGCTAATAGCTACATGCAAGAATCCCGGCTCATTCCCCACCTTTTTCGCACAGAATTTTGGAAAATTACTGCTGTGCTTTGCAAAACCTTCGGAATTGACCATATCCAGGAGGCGGAAGACATTGCCAGCGAAACGTTTTTGCAGGCCATGGAAACCTGGCCCTACAACGGCACACCCGAAAACCCTACTGCCTGGCTGTACTCCGTAGCAAAAAACAAGGCCAAAAACTATCTCGCGCGGAGCAAAGTGTTTTCCGAAAAAATAGCCATAACCCTGAAACGGGAAACACCCGCAAATGCCGAATTTGAAATTGACCTTTCCAGCCAGAGTATCACCGATAGCCAATTGCAGATGCTATTTGCGGTGTGCCACCCCTGCCTTTCTGCCGAAGCGCAAATTCCCTTGTCCCTGCGCATACTCTGCGGGTTTGGAATTGAAGAGATTGCCGACGCTTTTTTAACGAGCAAGGAAACCATCAACAAACGGCTGTTCCGTGCCAAGGAAAAGCTCCGGCAGGAAAAGGTAGAAATCGTATCTGCAGAAGCCTGGATGCACAATGCGGATGAATTTCACC
Source organism: uncultured Roseivirgaceae bacterium (assembly GCA_964444895.1). GTDB lineage: Bacteria > Bacteroidota > Bacteroidia > Cytophagales > Cyclobacteriaceae > CAJXNP01. The sequence continues at coordinate 2,922 of CAYUJK010000022.1, read as the reverse complement.
GCCGCCTGGACACCGTTCTTACGACCCTGTATCTTCTTTTCAGTGAAGGCTACTATTCCGAAAGCCAGGACGATGTGCTACGGGAGGAGCTATGCCTCGAAGCCATGCGCCTGTGCAGACTCCTGTTGGATCATGAAACCTCTAATCTCCCCAAAGTGAGGGCGCTGATGGCCCTTATGTGCTTTCATGCGTCGCGCTTTCCCGCACGGAAAAACAAACACGGGGAGCTCCTTTTGTACCACGAACAGAATGAAAACCTCTGGAATACAGAGCTGATCGACCAGGGAATCTATTTTCTCAAAGAAGCCTCGCAGGGCGATATGCTTTCCAAATACCACCTTGAAGCCTCCATCGCCTACTGGCATACCATCAAGGAAGATACGTCTGAGAAATGGGAAAGTATTTTGCACTTGTACAACCTTCTCCTGCAAGTGGAATACTCGCCGGTGGCCGCCTTGAACCGAACTTTCGCACTTTCGAAAGCGAGAGGAAAAGAACCAGCGATTCGGGAGGCCGAAAAGCTAAAGCTGACGAATAATCAATACTATTTCACATTGCTTGGCGAGCTAAACAAGGATTTGGACAACACGAAAGCCCGGGATTATTTTGAAAAAGCATTGGCATTGGCCAAAACAAAATATGATAAGCAGACACTGAGAAAAAAGATCGAGGCGCTACGTGTTTCCTGAAGCTGATAGGCAGACGCTTTTAACTTTTTTATATCAAAGACTTTAAAGGCTTGCCTGACCAAACGGGAGGCGTCTGACGGTTGAGGCTTGGTGTGCGTCAAGAGGCTTAATCTTCCAAACCGTCTGACGCCTTAGATATGTAGGACGCCTTGTGTGGCTGGTATTTTTAAATTCGCTTGCTGAAGCTAAGTAACTATTTTGGGCAAAAGTCCAGCCATTCTCCGCAAATCCCCTCGAGCATTTATTTTCCGGCAATTTTCCCAATCAATTCCATATACCCCTTAATTCCCTCTTCGATCTCCTCCAACTCTATGTACTCGTCGGCAGTGTGGGAACGGGCGGAGTCGCCGGGACCTATTTTGATGGTATCGAAGGGCATCAGTGCCTGGTCGGACAGCGTAGGAGAGCCAAAGGTTTCAATATTGAGCTCCTCTGCAACATCGAGTATGAAATGGTCTTTTGGCAATCCGCTCGCCTGCAACCTGGTAGAGCGGGCATGGACGTCGCTCTTCACATATTTTTCGATGATCTTCAGCGTCTCTTCGTTGGTATAGGCATCGGTAGTGCGCACATCCACAATAAACTTGCACTCATCCGGCACCACATTGTGGAGCGTACCCGCATTGATGACGGTGACGTTCATTTTCACGGGCCCCAGCACCTCTGATTCTTTTGGAAAGCGAAACTCCCGGAACCATCCAATATCGTCTACGGCTTTGTAGATCGCATTTTCGCCTTCATTTCGCGCTGCATGCCCGGCTACGCCCTTTGCGGTACAGTCCAGTACCATCAGGCCTTTTTCGGCTATGGCCATCTTCATTTGAGTAGGCTCGCCTACAATCCCCAGTTTAATATCTTCCAGCGAAGGCAGCACGGCTTCTATCCCGCCCTTTCCGGAGATTTCTTCTTCGGCAGTAGCTGCCAGTATGAGGTTATATTTTAAATCTTTCCTTTCGTAAAAATGAAGAAATGCCGCGATGAGGCTCACCAGCGGCCCACCTGCGTCGTTGCTGCCGAGACCATACAGTTTCCCTTTACTCACTTCCGGGTTGTAGGGATCCTTCGTCCAGGATTTATTGGGCTTTACCGTATCGAAATGCGAATTGAGGAGAAGGTTGAGCTTGTTGGGGTCAAAGTGCTTATTTTTCGCTACCAGGTTGTGCCCGATGCGCTCTACCTTAAGGCCGTGCTGCATAAAAAAGCGATGGAGGTGGTGCGAAACCTGGGTTTCTTCCTTGCTGAATGAAGGTATTTCAATCATTCCTTTCAGCAAGTTGACCGCCTGTTCAAATAGTTCTTTCAAATTACAGCGATATTTGGGTTCCAAAATCTGCCCCGTAGTTTCGGAGGCTATCTTCGGCAAATTTAGCAATATCATCGGAATGACAAATTCTTACTTTTTTTACGCCTTTATTGAGTGCATCGAACGCATTGTCAATCTTCGGGATCATGCCATCACTAATGATTTGTTCCGATTTCAGTTGTGAATAATTTTGGGAATTGATGGCTGATATCACGCTGCTCTTGTCCTGGATATCTTTTAAAACTCCTGGCAGTTCAAAGCAAAAAATCAACTCAACATTGTATTGCTCCGCCATTGATACCGCGATTACCGAGGCGATGGTATCGGCGTTGGTGTTGAGCATGTTCCCTTGTTTGTCGTGGGTCAACGCCGTAAAAACAGGCGAAAAACCGGCTTTCATTAGCCTTTCCAGGGCCAGACTATCCACGGCCTCTACATCGCCTACATAACCATAGTCGATGTTGTTTTTGGGAGGCCGCTTTTTTGACAATATCATGTTTCCATCAGCGCCGGTAAGGCCGAGGGCATTGCAGCCAGCCGCCTGTAGCTTGGCTACGATGGTTTTATTGGCTACGCCGGCCAGCATCATCATCACTACTTTCAGGGTTTCTATGTCGGTGATCCTTCGCCCTTCAATCTTCCTCACCTTAATTCCCAGGCGCTCACTCATGGCACTTACCCAGGCGCCCCCGCCATGTACCAATATCTTATGGCCTTCGATTTTGGCATAATTCTCCAGGAAGAAATTGAGATTCTTCTCATTTTCTACTACCCACCCGCCTACTTTAAATATTCTTAAGTCTTTCATTTTTAATAGTTACTGGTTACGGGTTGCTGGTTACTGGTTATTGAGTGATTGGGTTGTATTCAGTGTTCGGTATTCTGTATTCGGTGAATAACGATTGCCGAATAGGTCGTTAATCCTGCCTC
>CAYUJK010000021.1:13817-19222 GCA_964444895.1 uncultured Roseivirgaceae bacterium | reverse complement strand
AAAATGGATGCAAAGCTTCGATGCTGTGATGGGGCTTGACTTTTCCGGAGAGCAAAATAATGATGCTGCCGAAGACGCGTTCGAAAGGAAAAGTAGCCTGCTGAAAGCCGCAATGGCCAAGCTTCCCGGATCACAGAAAACAGCCTTTGTGCTTCATCATTATGAAGGACTGAAATACCAGGAAATAGCCGAGGTAATGAAAACATCAGTTTCTTCAGTAGAATCTTTGATATTTCGTGCCAGGAAAAACCTGAACAAAGACCTTAAAAATATGATAGAAAATTAATTTCAACAATAATGGAAAAGCACCATGCAGGTTTGAACCAAAAAATAACCCGGCTCATTGAAGAGGAAAAGAGGCAATCCCCCTCTCCTTTCCTGGCTTCCAAAATCGAAGACGCCCTATTCAACAAAGATCAACAAGCCCCTCTTTTTATCTTTCGTCCGGCGTTTCAAACCATCCTATCGGGAATGATCATTTTGCTGTGTGCCTACCTGGGTTTTGCCGTAGTCAACGATAACGCCACTGCGATCCCTACCACAGAAAAAAAAATTTACTTCAACGAAATGAAAATGGAACCCCTGGAGAACAGGTTACTGAAATGAAAAAGCGAACTATTATACTTATCATCCTTATTGCGCTTACCGTTTTTAACATCTCGGCGTTAATCACCATTTTTTTTATAAAGCCTCTACAGGAAAAGACAGTAAAAGCGGAAGAACATATTCAAGTTCCCACGGAGAGGTATGCGCTCTGGTTCAGGGATGAGCTGAAGTTGAGCGGAGAGCAGTTTATGATTTTTCGGGAAGCCAATAAAACCTATCATCAAAGCGGCTTTGCCATTGTCCGCGAATTGGACCTTACCAGGACTGCCCTACTGGAAGAACTGGCAAAAGACCAGCCCAACGAAAATGAGCTGCATGCCCTAAGCAAGAAAATTGGTGATTTGCATGTAGAACTCAAAACACATACCATCCACTACTATTTAAAAATGAAAAATGCATGTGATCCTGAACAGACGAAACAGCTCCACAAGGTATTTAAGGCCATGATGGAAGCAGACGACAATGACGCCCTTCCTGCTAACTAATCAATAGCCGTTACCCTAATTTTTTGATGAACTGTTTGTAGGAACTTTCACAAGCTGGGTTACCTGCCATTCCGTTTTTCACTAAGCAATAAAGTTGAAATCATTAAAAATTTGCATTATGAAAAACTGTTTGACAATTGCCTCGCTACTGCTGGTGGTATTCCTGTTTGGGTGTAGCAAAGATGAGGCCCCCGATCCGCGCCAGGTATTCGTAGGCGCCTATGAAATGGAAGACTATAATACGCTTGTCACCTTCGGAACAGACGATTCGCTATTTGCCGTGAGCGCCAATTCTGAAATAGAGTTCCTGTTGAGCGAAGGGCTTCATGCCGATGAGTTGGTTATTGACATCGAAGACTTCACAAGCGAAATAATTCTGAAAACGCTGGGCACAATCGCTACCAGCGGCGTCTTCTCGGTTGACTTTGAAGAAGAAGTTCTTACGGAGATTTCCGGAGATGAGTTTGAGCTGTTCTTCTACTTTCCACTCACTATATCAGATGGCGGCACTACGCAAGAGCTAATCTGCAGGTTTGAGGGCGACGGGGAGCTTAGCGGAGATGAAATAGAAATTGAATATGAAATAACGCTGTTTGTGGGTGTTGGCGCAAATTACATATTTTCCGGCACGGCCACGGGGCAACGAGACTAATTCAAAACGCCTCTTCTTACATCAAACCACAATGTATAGGACACAAAAAAAGGGAGATTAATACTCCCTTTTTTTATTTCTTCGATCACCTTAGCTGCATCCGCATTAAAAAAGAATGAGCTGTGATATAAAGGATGCTTTCATTTTCCCCGAAGGCGCAATTGGCGGTAGCCTGCCCTGTTTTGATGATACCCAACGCCTTACCCGTACTATCAAAAACCCATACGCCGCCAGGACCGGTGGCAAATACATTTCCGCTGCGGTCTATCTTTAGTCCATCAGGCAAACCTTTGTGATCAGGCACGTAGCTGGTAGCATCATAATACAGACGGCCGTTTTCCAGGGTACCGTCTTCTTTCACATCGTATATATACCACTGCGCCTTTTCTTCATCAGAATTAGCCACGATGATTTGCTTCTCATCGGGGGTAAGTGCGATGCCATTGGGTCGTGTAAGTGAATCAACCAGCAAGATTACCTCGCCTGAAGGTCTCACCAGGTACACCCCCTGGAATGGAATTTCCTTTTCCGGATCATCTACCTGCTTTGGCAGTCCGTAGGGAGGATCTGTAAAGTAGAGGTTGCCTTTCGAATCATAACAGAGATCGTTGGGGCTGTTGAACCTTTTTCCTTCAAACCGATCGGCAATGGTGACAAACTCCGCCCCTGGGTTTTCTACTGCGGCGCTCATTTTGGCTATCCGGCGATCTCCATGCTGGCAGAGTACCAGCTCGCCGGCGCTGTTCAGCGTCAGCCCGTTTGAACCCGGCTCTCGATAGCCTTCTGTATTTCCGGTATGCCCGGAGGGCTTCAGGTATTCACTGGCGCCGTCTTTTTCGGTCCACTTAAACACAGTATTTTGTGGTACATCCGAAAAAAGCAGGGCATTTAATTCAGGTATCCACACGGGGCCTTCGGTCCAGCGGTAGCCATCTGAAAGCGTGTCTAATGTGGCTGTTTTCGACACCACATCAAAAAATCCGGCTTCCATCACTTCAAAAATTCCTTCTTGTTTGTTCGTTTGCATCTTCTCGTTGTCTTGCTTTTTACTGCTTTGGCAGGCCGAAGCCAGCAAAAACAGCAAGGAAATAAATAGTGCTTTTGTAGGGTAGTTCTTCATCAGTATTCATTTTTAGCTTGTGATTCAATATTATACTTGAGGGCAAAAAAGCCTGCAGACCAAATGGCAATTTGCGTTGTTCATTATCTGCTCAACAAAAATGCAAAAAATTCCTAATACTCCTGTACATAATTGGTGAGTGGAATTATTGGCGTTTTAGCGCCGAGTTTTGTCTTTGCCAGGCCGTACCAGTGGGTTGTCTTTTCCCATTCCCCAAGGTTTTCATATAGCACGGCCAGATTGTAGGCCGCCCTGCCCGATACTTTTGTATCTGCACTCTCCGATAGTTTCAGCAATTCCTCTTCGGCCTTTTTCCAATTGCCTGCTTCATAGGCGCTATGCGCTGATCCAAACCCTTTGGAAACAAAAAACTCCCTTATTTCTATTGTGCTTCCCGGAAGAAATTTATTTATGTGGCTATTGCCCAGCTGATAGGTAAGGTCATTGACTGCTTTGCCGGCTTTTCCCATAGACGGCCCTATCGCCAGCAAGCCACTTAATACAGCCCGGGAATCATATAAAACACGCTGTTGGTCTTGCGCACGGTGAAGAACAGAACCCTCGCTATCGTAAAAAGTCGTTCGGACCATGGCTACGAGGATGTAGTGAGCAGTGCGGCTTTTTGATCCGTCGTCATTTTTTATAACCTCCATCTCCTGGTCAAAATAGAGGCTGAAATCATCCAACGACATCAGGTACTCTTTCTCCTTTTGATCGCACAGGTTCCTCACGATGTCAGGAGGAATTTCAACCATAGGAAGCCTGAGAAGCGAATCACTCGGATGTAAATTAAAATGATCGTTTGAAAGGAATCCATCAGCCAATCCCTGTGTGTATTTCTCCAGCCCCTCTCTGAATACCTCGGCCTTATTGTCGCTGTTGAAGTCCAACGCCGATGTGTCAAATCGGTTAACAAGCAGGATTTCTCCGCGATTATCCGGTAACCTGATCTCGGCGGGCAAGGGCTTTGTAACCGGCACATAAGTAACACAAGCACTACAGCATAGGATCATTAAAACAGTTATCGGAAGTGTTTTCATAGCCGTACAGGAGTGGGTGGATAATTTTCTCAGAAATTTACTCAATTATAGCATTCCCGCAACAAACTGACTACCAGTATTTTAAGAGCCGTCCGATCACACGCCCTCCTTTGAATTACGTATATTTACGTATTTATGTGAATATTTTTACGTATTTTACTTAGATAGTACTGTTTTTTACTTATATTTGCTACGTATTAAAACTTATTTACTACGTAATTCACATTAACAACCTCAAGCTTTTTACAAATGGAAAAATGGTACAAATCTCTGATTATTGTCGCCCTGCTGTTGGGAATAGCAGGCAGCGACGAAGCCCTGGCGCAGTTTACTCTTACCGGTGAAGTGCGCCCCCGTGCAGAATACCGTCACGGTTTTAAACGTCCCCTGGAATCGGGCGCCGATCCCGCATTCTTCGTAGAGCAGCGAACCCGGCTGAATTCGTCTTTTGTTTCAGAAAAATTTGATGTGCTCATTTCCCTGCAGGACGTACGGATATGGGGCGCCACCGGGCAGGTTTACAAAGCAGATCCCGGCCTGCAAAACCTTTACGAGGCCTGGGCGGCTTACAAGTTTGACGAGAAGCATTCCCTGGCCGTGGGACGTATGGAACTTGACTACGACAACGCCCGGATACTGGGAAATCTTGACTGGGCACAACAGGGGCGATCACATGACCTGGTACGGTACGTTTACAAGTCAGGAAGTTCGTCATTGCACTTAGGAGCAGCTTTTAACCAAGATGCCAATACCCCAGAATTTGGGAAATTAGCGAACACCTACTATACCGGAGTCGCCAACTACAAGACCATGCAATACGCCTGGTATCACAAAGACTGGGAAAAGTCGAACCTTTCGTTGTTGTTCCTTAACAATGGCATACAGGCAGCCGACTCGTCCGTCAACTTTACCCAGACACTTGGTTTTTACGGAAATAAGAAGCTCGGTGGCAGCGCCCTGGAATATGAGTTTTACTACCAGTTTGGCAAGAATGCCGCAGGTGCTGATGTAAGCGCATTTCTGGCTGCTGCCAATGTTACCTTTTTCAAATCCAAGCCGCACAACATAGCCCTGGGTTTTGACTACCTCTCAGGCAATAAGCCCGGCACCGACAAGAATGAAGCTTTCGACCCTTTATATGGCACACACCACAAGTTTTATGGCTATATGGACTACTTCTATGTAGGCAATGCCCACATGGGAAAAGGTATCGCTAATGCATACGCGAAGGCGAAATTCAAAACCGGCGAAAAATCTGCCCTTCATGCCCATTTGCACGAGTTTTTCTCTGCGGCGGAAATAGGGCCTTCTGAAAGCGGAAGCGAATTATCATCTACCCTTGGTACAGAATTAGACCTGGTTTATAATCTACAGGTAGCCCCAGGTGTGGTGCTCTTCGTGGGCTATTCGCAGATGTTCTACACCGAATCGCTTGAACACATTAAAGGCAGCACAGACCCAAGCAAAAACGCTTCCTGGGGATGGGCCATGATCAGCTTCAA
>CAYUJK010000021.1:2754-13717 GCA_964444895.1 uncultured Roseivirgaceae bacterium | reverse complement strand
GCAGCACAGACCCAAGCAAAAACGCTTCCTGGGGATGGGCCATGATCAGCTTCAAGCCGTCTCTTTTTACCAGTAAATCCAACTAATCAATGCAAAATCATAACACAATGACACTCTTGAAATTCAGAATAAGAACAATAGCGACGCTGACAATACTGGCAGCCGGCTTTCTGCTCAACTCGTGCGGTGGCAAGTCAACTTCGCAATCGATGGACCGCAGCGATCTGTCTGTGCCCTCAGACGAGCTGGAAAAAATTGAATTGACATTCGGCTTTATCAAGCTGACGGACATGATCCCCCTGGCCATTGCAAAGGAAAAGGGATTTTTTGAAGACGAGGGCTTATACGTAAGCCTGGAAGCCCAGGCCAACTGGAAAGTACTCCTGGACCGGGTAATATCCGGCGAGCTGGATGGCGCGCACATGCTGGCGGGCCAGCCCATTGGCGCTACGATAGGCTTCGGCACGCAAGCAGATGTGGTAACGCCCTTCAGCATGGACCTGAATGGCAACGGAATTACCGTATCCAATGAAGTGTGGAAAAAAATGAAACCCAACGTACCCATGAAAGACGGAAAGCCGGTGCACCCCATAAAAGCGGACGCCCTGAAGCCAGTAGTGGAAGAATACAAAAACGCCGGAAAGCCTTTTAACCTGGGTGTGGTATTTCCGGTATCTACGCACAACTACGAAATGCGGTATTGGCTGGCGGCGGCGGGTATTTCTCCCGGGTTCTACAGCGAGGCGGATATTACAGGAACAACTGATGCAGATGTATTAATCTCCGTAACCCCGCCGCCCCAAATGCCCGCTACATTGGAAGCAGGAACCATCCTGGGCTATTGCGTGGGCGAGCCCTGGAACCAGCAGGCGGTGTTCAAAGGCATAGGCGTGCCGGTAACCACCAACTATGACATCTGGAAGAATAATCCAGAGAAAGTGTTTGGTGTCACCCGGCAGTGGGCCGAAAAGAACCCTAAAACACTGGTAGCCATCACCAAAGCGCTGATCCGCGCCGGGAAGTGGCTGGATGAAAACAACGGCGCAAACAGGAAAGAAGGCGCAGAAATTATCTCAAGGCCCGAATATGTAGGCGCCGACTACGAAGTAATTGCCAACAGCATGACGGGTACTTTCGAATTTGAGAAAGGCGACAAGCGGGAAATGCCCGACTTCAATGTGTTTTTCCGGTACAATGCCACCTATCCGTACTACAGCGATTGTATCTGGTTTCTCACACAAATGCGCCGTTGGGGACAAATCACCGAGCCTAAACCCACGGAGTGGTACGAGAAGACCGCTAAAAGCATTTACCTCCCGGACGTCTGGTTGGAAGCTGCTAATCAACTGGTAGAGGAAGGTCACCTGTCTCCGGAAGACATTCCGGACACGGACGGATATAAGCCGCCCACTTCCGACTTCATTGATGGTGTCGAATACGACGCCAAAGACCCTATCGGCTACCTGAACAAGTTTAAGGTGGGGATTAAGGACGCGGTGCAGTAGAATTGAAAACGAGTAATCAGTAGTCAGTGTTCTGTATTCGGTTACCGGTCACTGACCACTGAATACCGAATACTAATACCAACAATCAACATTGGGCAAACAACTAACTCAATGAAAGAGACCAATTACTAATAGCTAATAACGAATGATCATGAAGACAATAGCATTAAAATTCTTTACAACTACGGGCATGACGTGGGGGGTGCCCTTCGTGAAACTGTTTGCTGGCGAGGCAATCGTAGATCAAATCAAGGAAATTTGGAAAATGATGTTGCTACCTGTATTTGCCATTGCAGCCTTCCTGTTTGCCTGGCATTTTTCGGCCATGCAGATCCAAACCAGCTTGGGTGTAGTGCCCGGTCCCGCAATGGTCTGGGAACAAGCCACCGCCTTGTGGGGCGAACACCTTGCAGAGCGTGTCAAAGCGAGGGAGTTCTATGAGCGCCAGGAATTGCGGCACAATGCTGCCCTGGCCAAAAACCCAAATGCCAATATCCGCACAGTAAAATATACCGGCAAACCGACGTATGTCGACCAGATATTTACCAGCCTGAAAACGGTGTTTATGGGCTTCCTCATTGCCACCATTATCGCTTTGCCTATCGGCATTGTTTGCGGGCTAAGCAGAAATGTGATGCAGGCACTGAACCCTTTGATACAGGTATTCAAACCGGTGTCGCCATTGGCATGGCTACCCATTGTAACCATGATCGTGAGCGCAGTGTATGTAACGAACGACGGCTGGCTGGAGAAATCATTCATCATCTCAGCGATCACCGTTTCCCTATGCTCGCTTTGGGCCACGCTGATCAATACGGCCCTTGGGGTTTCTTCTGTAAATGAGGATTACATTAACGTGGCAAGAGTACTGCAGCTTTCACCCGCGAAAAAGACCTTCAAAATCGTTCTCCCCGCTACCCTTCCCCTGATTTTCACAGGTTTGAGGATCTCCCTGGGGGTAGGCTGGATGGTGCTGATTGCCGCGGAAATGCTGGCGCAGAATCCCGGCTTAGGTAAGTTCGTTTGGGATGAATTTCAGAACGGCAGCAGCCAGTCGCTCGCCAAGATCATGGTGGCCGTGTTCACCGTGGGCATCATCGGCTTTTTCCTCGACAGGATCATGGTAGAGCTGCAGAAGCTGGTGAGCTTTGAGAGAAAGAATTCTTAAGCGGCGGGAGGCAGTGGAGGTCAGACGAAGTAAAACGGAGTCAGACCGGATTGACGGAATATTACAATGCCCGGTAATAAAACCAGTAACCAGTAACAATAAAAGCATGGCTATCTTAGAACTAAAACACGTAAACAAAGGCTTCGGTGAGGGCAAGTACCGTACGGAAGTCCTGAAAAATATAAACCTTTCCATCAGCGAAGGGGAATTTGTCGCCATCGTAGGCTTCACGGGCAGCGGCAAAACCACCTTGATCAAGCTTATTTCCGGGCTGCTATTTCCTGATTCCGGGCAGGTGCTCTTCAAGGGAGAGCCCGTGGCCGGCCCTGCGCATGACCGCGGCGTGGTATTTCAAAACTACTCGTTGCTTCCCTGGTTCACCGTGTACCAAAACGTAGCGCTGGGTGTGAACGAGGTTTTTTCTAAATGGACGAAAGAACAGCGGGAGCGTCATTGCAAAAAATACATTGACATGGTAAACCTGACCCCCGCCATGAATAAACGCCCGGCGGAACTCTCCGGAGGTATGCGTCAGCGGGTATCCTTAGCACGAACGCTGGCTATGAATCCGGAAATGTTGCTAATGGATGAGCCACTAAGCGCTTTGGATGCACTGACACGCGGCACGCTACAGCAGGAGATCATTAATATCTGGAACAACAATAAAAAAACGGCCCTGCTTATTACGAACGATGTAGACGAAGGCATTCTGATGGCTGACCGGATCATTCCCCTCAACCCGGGGCCAAATGCAACATTGGGGCCGGAATTTAAAATTGACATTGAGCGGCCACGGGACAAAACCCAACTGAATGACAACGAGGAATTCAAGCATGTACGCAACGAGATCATTGAGTACCTGCTGGACGTAGGCGCCGATGTGAAGACTCGTAAAACCAGCGACTACCGGTTGCCTGAATTGAGGCCGATAATGCCGGGAAAAACCTTTAGAAAACGAAAAGAAGAAGATAAGCTGAAGTATTTTTAGAGATGAGGCGATACATTCGGTTTTGATTACCGGGAATGTTTAACTAGAAAAGAAATAACTATGAACGAAATTGCCATACATGAAGCGCCGGTGATGGAAGCGCACGAAACGGGCGGCGAAGTGATGCTCGACATCGTGAACCTCACCAAGATATACCCCATCCCCAAAGGGGAATATGTGGTGCTGGAAAACCTGAATCTACAGGTACACAAAGAAGAATTTATTTCCATCATCGGGCACTCCGGCTGTGGAAAGTCCACCCTGCTGACGATGATCGCGGGGCTGAACTCCATCTCCGGCGGACAAATCCTGCTGGATGGCAGCCCCATCACCAAACCCGGCCCCGACAGGGGTGTGGTATTTCAGTCGCCCAGCCTTTTCCCCTGGATGACGGCCATGGAAAATGTGATGTTGGGTGTGGAGCAGGTATTTCCTCACGCAACGAAAAGCCAGCGAAAGGAAATCTGCGAATATTACCTGGACAAAGTGGGCCTGGAAGAAGCCTTCCACAAAAAGGCCTCGGAGCTTTCTCAAGGCATGCAGCAGAGGGTGGGCATCGCCAGGGCCTTTGCCCTGAAGCCGAAAATACTCCTGCTTGACGAGCCCTTCGGAATGCTGGACTCCCTCACGCGGGCCGAGCTACAGGATGTATTGCTGGAGGTGTGGAACAAAGAAAAGATCACCGCCATTATGATCACCCACGATGTGGACGAATCCATCTTCCTGGCCGACCGCGTGATCATGATGACTTCCGGTCCACGGGCGCTGATAGGCGATATCCTGGATATTCCTCTAAAAAGACCTCGTGAACGAAGAGCCGTGTTGGAGCACCCGGACTACTACCACTACCGGAAACACCTGATCGACTTCCTGGAACATTAGAGAAGGAAGGATGGAACAATGGAATGTTGGAATAATGGGTGTTTTCCCATCGATCCATTCTTCCATTATTCCATCAATCCTTGAATATTTAGTTTATTAAGTATAGCGGTAATTGGTTATGAAAGGGGGCGCACCAGGTGCGCTCTCTTTTTTTGTGGTGGGGGTGGAAGTCAGATCAGACAGTAGTCGGAATGAATTGGAACCTAACAACAAAAAGTCCTATTCAATTTCAAGTGAGTAACCCAAGATGCTTTTAATTTATAGAGCTTTCGCCTACATTTTCTAAAATTTGGTTGAGAAACTTTTTGGAGAAATACCTGTTAAGGGATATCCATTTTTCAAAGATTGGTTTTATAGCTGACAGCAATCCCTTTTGTTTGGCTTTAATAAGTAAACCAATAGATCCTATACAGTTTATATTCAGTGATTCGGCTACTATACGAGCTTTGTTGTCATCGATTAGAAGGAAATCGGCTTTTAACTCTTCATATAAAATAACCGATTCTGATTCGCCGTAGTCCATGATCATCGATAGATGATTTCTGGATTTAATCTTGACGACTCGATTTGAAAGGTGGTGGAGGGTTTTCTTATCAAATTCAGGATGTTCGTAAATCTGCAATTCTCTCCAAACAGCTTCAGCTATGTAAAACTCACCAAACACTTTTTCAATTAACCCTACCTGACCCACATGATGGAGTGAAATCAATGCTCCGGTGTCAGCAATTACTATCTTCATCCTTTAAATATCTCGTAATTTATCAACATCTGAAAGGACGTGGTTTATATCAAGGTTTGATACGGGAATATTATTTTTGGCGAGTGCCTTTTCAAATTCGTAGCGTGTTAAGCCTGATACCTGGATGGCTTTTCCCAGGGTTAGTTTACCCTCCTGAAAAAGCATAATGGCAATAGCGCTCTGAAAATGGGCTTTCAATTCTTGCTCCGACTCATTCAAGGCAATCAGTATGTCGGAAGGGAAGCTTACAGGAATTGTTATGTTTTTCATCCGTTTATTATTTGTTTTCAAACGTCAAAACCATCTGCCAACGAGCAGGTGGATACCTACCAAAGGCGATTAGTCATAGTCAAAATCAAACGACTTTAAATCTTAGATTAGGGTGTCGAGTAAGCGGTGTGATAAAATTAATGATAAAATTTAATTTCTTTCTCCGTGATTTTTATTTTTGTAATTGGCTCTTGGTTTTTTTGTCGGCCCGGCAGTAAACTTATTACACCCCACAGTATTTTTGAGGAACTATGAATATAATTGATTTTGTCTTTTACTTATCACAATCTATTTGAACTTGAGATTATGGATGAAACGCTCAAAAGAAAAGCATATTTAGAGGGTTTGAAACTCAAAAATTCAGGATTAGATCAAGAGATCATTTATGCCCGATTAGAAAAACAAGGTATTCCTGAAGAACTCGCAAAAGAAGTTGCTAAAAATGTAATGTTAGAACGTCAAATTGTGCAGGAAAAAGAAACCGAAGAGAAAATCAACAAGTCACTTGTAATAGCAGGAATTGGAGTTTTCCTTGCAATATTGTCATTAATCATTTTTCCTGACAGGATAATTATTCCAGCAGGCATGATAGTTGGCGGTATAGTAACAGCAATTATTACAAACAATAATAGGAATAGATAACAGTTTAACTTTTTTATTTAAGGAGTTTATTGTTGATAAGTGAATTACACAATCTGTGCTACCTTAGTGAGTTCCTCTTTCAAAAAACCTTTTAAGCTCAAATCCTCATCTAACTCAGGCCAATGGATGCCTACGCCATTGGAGATGAGTTGATAATTATTCAACTGTTCTATGGAAGCTTCTTGCAATCGGGAAGAAGTTGATATAGGTCTTTGCAGTACCTTTTTATTGTTCAATACAATTAACATGATGTCGATATCCGGGTGAAAATGAACCGCCTTGATCCGAAGCCCCCCTTCGAAAATGAGTTGCTCCAACGTATCGTAATTATTTCTGAAAGTATTCATTCCATTTTGCTTTTAGAAAGTCATAATTATCAGCCGCTATTCTTATAATTTCCTTTATTTCCTGGTCTTTGAATGAGTGGAAGTATTTAGGTGACAATTCTGGCTCCAACCAAATTTTTGCTGATCCATCTCCTTTCTCAACGTGAACATGAGGTGGCTCGTTTTCATCGCCCGCATAAAAATAAAACCTATACCCATTAATAAATAGAATTGTTGGCATTTGGACTGCTTCGATTTGAATTCGAATGTAAAAAATAAATGCTTGATTTTTTACCACTTGGGCATCTTAAAGCGCATGACTACTTCTCCGGTTTCTTTGTCGATCTCAATTTTTTGGTTTTCTACGCCCATATCTTTACCGGTGGCCATTTTGAAGAGCCCTGATAGAAACTCCATCCCGCTCTGCATTACCTTTTCCATCGTTTCAGTTTGTTCCGGTACTGATTCTGAAGATCCTGCTGGCCCAGAGCCTTCCGTTTCGTCGGTAACTGTGGCCTCTTCCGAAGCAAAATCCTCAAATAAACTGGTCTGAACACCCTCCACTTGTTCCTGCGGCTCTTCAGGTGCTTCCTCTGTTGTATCAGTTTGAAGAAATTCACTCATCAGGTTTTCCAGCTCTTCTAAAAACTGTGCTTTTCCTTTGGCAGAAAAGTCTACGAAATCCTTGTCATTGTCCTCATTTAACACGCCTTCAAATAAGTTTTGCTTTAGCGAAAGGCCCGAAGCGATACTCATCTCTATAGAGTCGCGCGATACCAGGTTGATCACGGTGAGGTGCTTACTAAGTTGCCCTAAGCGGTCTATGCGGCCAATACGCTGGTTCTTCTTGGCGGGATTCCAGGGAAGCTCAAAGTTGATCACGGTGTCAGCCACCTGTAGATTTAGACCTGCTCCACCGGCTTCCGTAGAGAGAAAAACCTGGCACGAAGGTTCACTTTCAAACTTCTTCACCAGCCTGTCGCGGTGTTTTACTGCCACCTTTCCACTAAGCTGGGCATACCCGATCCCGATTTCGTGGAGCATTTTGCCAATCAAGTTCAGCATGGTCACCCACTCGGAAAAGATGATCACCTTCTTTGCATTGTTTTTCAGGTCAAGCTTCTCGATCAGTATTTCCTTTAGCTCGTCAAGCTTGGGAGAGTAGTTGGTTTCCTTGTCGATTAAAAAAGTAGAATTGCAAACCATCCTCATATTAGCGAGAAACAACATGAGTTTCTGCTGATCATAGGGAGAAATGAATTTTTTTCGAAGTATCGAAGCAATTCCACTGGCAAAGCCTGCATGGAGTGTGCGCTGTTCGTCGTGAAGATTCACTGGCACTGTTATTTCCGTGAGGTTGGGTAAGTCTTTGATCACTTTCCGCTTTTCCCGGCGAATGAGAATGGCCTTCAAGCGATCATTCAGTTGTTGCAGGTTGTAATAGCCCGTTATTTTGTTTTTGTTAAATTCATCGAAGTAGCAGTACTGATAGGAAAACTCCCACAAGGGCGATAAGAAATACGGATCAATAAATTGAACGATAGAATACAAGTCGATAAGCCTGTTTTCGATAGGTGTGCCTGTAATGACGAGGGCGTGCTTTCTGGACAATCGTTTGATGCTTTGGGCGGTAACGGTAGAGAAATTTTTGATCTTTTGTGCCTCATCCAGAATAATGAAATCCGTATCCATTTTATTGATTTCACGCAGATCCCGAAGTACCGTCTCGTAGTTCACAATCAGGAAATACGCATGGCTATCGCGGTATATCTCGCTCCTTTGCTGGGGGAAGCCGTTTACCACCTCGGCCTGCTCATGCGAAAATTTCTCTATCTCTTGCTTCCATTGGTCTTTAAGCGATGCCGGACAGATGATCAGCGTTCTTCTAAACCCAAAAAGCTTTTTTTTCATAACCGCCGTGGCTATGGCCTGAATAGTCTTACCCAAGCCCATCTCATCGGCGATAATCGCTCCTTCCCGAAAGGTAGCGAACTCCACACCTTCTTGCTGGTATGGAAACAACGATACCTTAAGCGAAGAAAAGTCAAGCTTCGTGTCTTTTTTTACCGCCGCCAGCATTTCTTGATCCCACGCCTTTCTAACTTTTTCCTCTACCTCCGGCCGGATGAGTATATGTGACAACTGCTCTGCATCCTTGATGAAAAGGAGAAAATCCTTAACAGCCAAATCGTCAATATACTTTTCCTCTCCAAAGTACTTGCGGATAATATCTTCAATTGGCTTCGACAGTTCGTGGGGGTAGTGCCAGGTAATCCGGTAGTCATTCAGCGGGTCCAAATAAATCTCGACAAACGGATACTGCTTGCTGAGCGCGTTGAAGCGTTTGGTATCTGACTTCAATTGCTGAAAAGCCCAGATAATGTGCTTGGTAGTACCCAATTTGTTAGTGCGCCAGTCAGGATTGTTGATATAGCCAGTTTCGCCGTCAAAATCACGTAGGGTTATTTTATATCGAGCACCTTTTTCGTTGATAAGTATATGTTCGCCATATATATTGTCTGCGTAGATAATTCGGTAGTCGGCCTTGGCGGCCTTTTCCCTTCTCTCATCCAGCACTCTTTTGATCATGCCCTCCCGCGTGTACGCCTTGCCTTCCAATCGGGGTTTGGGTTCGGTATTTTTTAGTTCTTCCTCTACCTGCATTAGTGCTGCAATGCTATAGGCGTTCCACTGTGTGATTTTATTATTTACCGATAAAAACAATTCATCTTCGTCCACCCGAATTTTCACCTCAAGATCGTCGTCACTCTCTGTAGTCACAAGCACTTCGTACGCTTCTAATGAGTGGCTCAGCACCTGGCAGGCTCCGTTGAGGTATAGCCTTTTGCCTTTTGCATATTCAGCAGGAAAAATTCTTTTATCACTTTTGATGTCTTCTATGTAGGAGTTGATTGTCTGAAGCATGGAGGTAAAGGGTTTTGAGGATCAGTAAATTTTAAAAACAAAAATGTGTTAAACTGTGCGATTGCCCAAATAATTTTTAATTGGAGTGAACAGTCAACAACAACTGGTTACAACACCCCGATTTCCCCGATTAAAAAGCATTATATTTTTGTCTTAGATAAGGCTTACCCGCTGAAACCAGCGCTTAACATTTATCTTAAAAAATTTTATTAACCAAAACACTGTTTACCATGGATAATTCATCGCAGTTATTAGACCAGGGACTCATCAACGAATCCAAGCCTTTCGACGTAGAACTTCGCCTTGCCAGCGGCGGGAAAAGATTTGCCAATTATCTGATCGACTTAGTCGTATTTTTTACCTTAATGTTTCTTTTCGGTGTTTTTTTAGGTGTCTTAGGCGCCATTGATGCCGGAGCCGAATTTGCGCTGAACCTCTTGGGGTATGTCATACTTCTTTTTTACTACTTTATCATGGAAGCTACCACCGGAAAAACGATTGGGAAAATGATTACAGGCACCAGGGTGGTAGACATGGAAGGACGCCCTATTTCCGCCGGGCAAGCAGCTGGCAGAGCACTTTGCAGATTTATCCCTTTTGAAGCATTTTCGTTCCTGGGTAGCACTGCAGTAGGCTGGCACGACAGCATCCCCAAAACCCGGGTGATCAACGATTAGCACCTGCTAACAATATTTTATTACATTGCACCGCATTGGCGCTTTACCATGGGCGCCAATTTTCTTACTAAACCCTCCGTCATGGCGTCACCATCGCTTCTCGACCAGTCGTTTATCGAGGAATTTAGAGATCAAAAGCCTCATCTCAACATCGCCGGCAAGGGACAACGGTTGGGAAATTATCTGATTGACGGCGCACTGCTGTGGGGAGTAGACTACCTCATCACGGAGTTGGCCTATAAACCGGACTTTCACTTCCAGGTTCTTTGGCTACAGCTAAACCTCATTACCCTGTTTATACCATTAATGTACTACACGCTATTCGAATTTGCCACAGGGCGAACCATCGGGAAATACCTCACAAGCACCAAGGTGGTAAACGAAGAGGGTGGAGACGTAAGCTTCCTGCAAGCCCTGGGCCGCTCGTTATGTCGCCACATCCCTCTGGAAGCGCTCTCCTTTTTGGGCACCAGCGGTATAGGCTGGCACGACCGCATACCCCGAACCCGCGTGATCATGGTAGCCGATTAGCCGCTAAAAACACCTTTAATATATAGAAGTACTTTTTAGTGCTATACTATTTACTTCCATCCTTTTTCATTTCGATCAAGAAAACATATTTTTGGCGGATTACTTTTCTTAAACCGATACAGAACTATATAGCAGATGAAACCGACATGACTAAAATAATCATTGCACTGCATGTCTCATGATTATTTCAGTCGTCAAACCTGCCTGCGGTAGGCAGGTGTTCCATGTGCCCGATAAAAAACTAAAAACAAACACATGAAACTATTAGAAGGTAAAGTTGCTCTTGTCACAGGTGCTTCTAAGGGCATCG
>CAYUJK010000021.1:0-2654 GCA_964444895.1 uncultured Roseivirgaceae bacterium | reverse complement strand
ATGAAACTATTAGAAGGTAAAGTTGCTCTTGTCACAGGTGCTTCTAAGGGCATCGGCAACGCCATCGCCAAAAAATATGCAAGTCAGGGAGCCGATGTGGCTTTCACCTACCTGTCAAGCGTAGAAAAAGGGCAGGCGCTCGAAGCCGAGCTGCAGGGCTACGGAGTAAAAGCAAAAGGCTACCGGTCCGACGCCTCAGACTTTGCCGCTGCTGAGAACCTGATCAACAGCGTGGTTGCTGACTTTGGCAAGCTCGACATACTGGTAAACAACGCGGGGATCACGCAAGACACCCTGCTACTGCGCATGACAGAAGAGCAATGGGACAAGGTGATAGAAGTAAACCTGAAGTCGTGCTTCAACACCGTAAAGGCGGCGGCCAAAACCTTCATAAAACAAAAGGGAGGCTCCATCATCAACATGTCATCCGTAGTAGGGGTGAAAGGCAACGCAGGCCAGGGCAACTATGCCGCCTCGAAAGCAGGTATCATCGGCTTCTCCAAGTCAATAGCGCTGGAGCTGGGCAGCCGCGGCATTCGCTGCAACGTAGTAGCCCCCGGGTTTATCGAAACGGAAATGACGGCTGTTCTCGATGAAAAAACCGTGCAGTCGTGGCGCGACGCCATCCCCCTGAAAAGAGGAGGCTCGCCTGACGATGTAGCCGACTGCTGCGTTTTCCTTGGCAGCGATATGAGCAGCTACATCACCGGGCAGGTGCTGCAGGTAGACGGCGGCATGCTCACCTAAAATGCCGGCGAGGGGGCGGTGTTGGAATCAAGCGGAACACGGACCCGCAATGCACTGTTTTTCCTCCATCATCAGCCCCGGCTGCGCAAAGACCCAGACCGGCATACCAATGTCCACCGCCTGTCGTTTTTCCCAAAATAAATAGCTATGCAGAAAATCAGCCTCATGTTCGAATCTTCTCCCTGGCTGGTACTCCTGTGCCTGATAGCTGGTTTGGTATATGCGGCTGCCCTGTACTACAAAATCAAAACCCCATGGGGCAACCTCACCAACCGGGCGTTATTTGCGCTTCGATTCACCCTCGTTTTCTTTTTGAGCCTGCTGCTGCTGGGGCCGCTGCTGCGCCAGCTTTTCAACACCTATGAGCAGCCAGCGGTGGTGTTGGCAATAGACAACTCAGGTAGTATTTCCGAAATAGAGTCGCCCGAGTTTTTACAAGATCTTTCCAGGCAAATGACGGACTTGAAAAACAAGCTGGAAAACCGGAACTTCAGCGTGGAAGTGCGCTTGCTGAGTGGCGAAAAGGGCTTGTCGTCGATAGATACCATACCCTATAGCTACCCGAAGACCAACCTCAACGAGTTTCTTCGAAATATTGAAAATGACTATGAATCGCGGAACCTCGCCGAGGTGGTGCTGGTTTCCGACGGCATATTCAACCAGGGCGCTAACCCTGCCTACCGCCCGTTTCGCTTCAGGGTAAACACCCTGGGCATAGGCGATACAACTGAAAAAGCTGATCTTATTCTCAACAATCTATTGTATAACCGGCTCGCCTACCAGGGAAATAAATTTCCGATTGTTGCCGAAATCTTCTGTATGGGCTATGCCGGAGAAACCATAGAAATGGAGCTGTTGCACAAGGGGAAAGTGGTGGAGTCAAGACAGGTAGTTGCGGGCAGCAACCACCAATACCTGGAAGAGCAGTTCCTGGTAGAAGCGAATGAAACAGGCTACCAACAGTACCGGGTAGCCTTGAAACCAAAGAACGGAGAACTCTCCATCAACAACAATCACAAAGATGCATTTGTAGACGTGATAGAAGGGCGTGAAAAAGTGCTCATCGCCGCACCAGCGCCCCACCCGGACATCAAAGCCCTCCGGCTGGCCATCGAAAAAAACCAAAACTATGAGGTAAAAACCTGGATAGCAGGAATAGACCAGACACCCCAGGACAAATTTGATGTATACATCCTTCACCAGCTACCTAACCTTCGAAATACCCATAGAGAGCTTGTCGATAAAATAGCACGTGAGGAGCTGCCCGTTTGGTACATCCTGGGCAATCAAACCGCCATACCTCAGTTCAACGCGCAGAACTCCCTGGTAGAAATCCGGCTGATCAACGCCCGCAAAGACAATGTATTTAGCTTCCTTAACCCTTCTTTCAATGCTTTCAACTATGCCGTAACTAATGATGCAAAAATCCGGCGCTATCCCCCCGTGTCGGTGCCATTTGCCGATTTCGCGCTGGCGCCACAGGCCCATATAGCGCTGTACCAAAAAGTGGGCAGCATAGAAACCGAAAAGCCTTTGTGGGTGCTGGGCGAAGGAAAGAGCAAAGCAGCTGTTCTGCTGGGCAGCGGTGTGTGGCAATGGCGAATCGCCGAATATGCGCAACACGAAAATACAGAGTCGTTTGATGAGCTGGTGAGCAAAACCGTCCAATACCTCTCTGCCAAAGATGATAAGCGAAAGTTCCGAACCTACCCGCTTAAAAATGAATTTTACGACAATGAGCCCGTGATCCTGGAAACAGAGGCTTACAACGATATTTACGAGCGAATCTACGGCCAAACAGTAGAGCTAAAGGTGTCCGATGAAAACGGCAACACCGCGGGCTACAGCTACGTAACCAGCGAAGCCAACTCCCGGTACAAGATCAATAACCTCAGCCAGGGAATTTA
>CAYUJK010000020.1:18202-19407 GCA_964444895.1 uncultured Roseivirgaceae bacterium | reverse complement strand
CCAGTCGATAATCACCGAGTCGAAGTCATCACCACCGAGGTGAACGTCTCCATTGGTAGATTTTACCTCAAATACGCCGTCTCCCAGCTCAAGAATTGAAATATCGAATGTACCGCCACCGAGGTCATACACGGCAATTTTCAGGTCTTTATTTTTCTTGTCAAGACCGTAAGCCAGTGAGGCAGCAGTGGGCTCGTTGATGATCCTTTTTACATCGAGGCCAGCAATTTGCCCCGCTTCCTTAGTGGCTTGTCGCTCAGCGTCGTTAAAGTAGGCCGGCACGGTAATCACGGCTTCGGTAATGGTGGTGCCCAGGTAGTCTTCGGCCGTCGACTTCATTTTTTGCAATATGATAGCCGAGATTTCCTGCGGTGTATAGAGTCTTTCGCCGATTCGCACCCTCACGGTATCGTTGTTGCCTTTTTCTACCTTGTAGGTCATGTTTTTCCTCTCGTCGGCAACTTCGCTGTGCTTTTTCCCCATAAATCGTTTTACAGAGTAAATGGTGTTGTGGGGGTTGGTGATGGCCTGCCGCTTTGCAGGATCGCCCACTTTTCGCTCGCCTTCACCATTGTCCAGAAAGGCCACTATTGAAGGTGTCGTACGTCTTCCCTCGCTGTTGGGGATTACCACGGGCTCGTTGCCCTCCATTACAGCTACACAGGAGTTTGTAGTACCTAAGTCTATTCCAATAATTTTTCCCATGATCTATTAATTTCAGTTTCTCAATTTCTCAAAATTTAACCGAAATGAGGGCATCAATGGTCATGCCAAGGGGAAAATCGGCAATTGTGGAATGTCATAATGTCATATAATTCAACCAGCGTTGTCAGTCAGCGAGAATGGCGCCGGCTTTTTTATCCAATGGATATGCGCCCAATTTTTGACTAATATCATCTTATCCGACAGTCAAAATGCCTATATTTGCCGCCATCATAGCGTAAATAAACCTGAAAAAACATGAGAGATAAAATTGTAGCCGGTAACTGGAAGATGAACAAAAGCCTCGAAGAAGGTAAAACCCTGGCTTCTGAAATAGTAAATATGTATGCCGATGAGGTGACCAAGGATGTAAAAGCCATTTTATGCACTCCATTTATTCATTTGACCAGCGTAAAGAGCATTATCGGCGACGCCAAAAACGTATTTCTCGGCGCTCAGAACTGTAGCGATAAAGAGTCTGGCGCTTATACCGGCGAAGTTTC
>CAYUJK010000020.1:9395-18102 GCA_964444895.1 uncultured Roseivirgaceae bacterium | reverse complement strand
TCGGCGCTCAGAACTGTAGCGATAAAGAGTCTGGCGCTTATACCGGCGAAGTTTCGGTTCCGATGCTGAAGTCGGCCGGCGTTCAATATGTCATCATTGGCCACTCAGAACGGCGGGAGTATTACCAGGAAGACGATCAGCTATTGGCAAAAAAAGTGGACGCTACCCTGGGAGGTGGGCTTACCCCTATTTTCTGCTGCGGTGAACCGCTTAATATCCGCGAAGCTGACACTCACTTTGGCTATGTAACTCAGCAACTGACAGAAGGGCTTTTTCATCTTAGCGCAGATCAACTGAAAAAGATTGTGATTGCCTATGAACCTATCTGGGCCATTGGCACAGGCAAAACCGCCAGTTCTGCGCAGGCTCAGGAAATGCACGAAAAACTGAGAGATCACCTGGCCTCAAAATACGGCAAAGATGTAGCAAACGTAATCCCTATTCTGTATGGAGGAAGCTGCAAGCCCGACAACGCGGCTGAGATTTTTGCAGGAAAAGATGTGGATGGCGGCCTCATAGGCGGTGCATCGCTCAAGTCACGCGACTTTATCGACATTATCAAGGCATTTTAATCATTGATTTATGATAGCTCCCGGAAAAAAATGGCTGTTAGCATCGCTTGTGTGCTCGTTGCTTTTTTTCGGGAGTACCAGCGCCGTATTACGGCAGCCGAACTACTGTAATCTCTATGGAACTGTTTTCATAGAAAAAAATCCGAGATATGCGGACTTTCGTGTGTTCGTAGAAGAAACAGAGGGCTCTGCAGACCTCTGGGTGTATCCTATTGAGGACAAGCTTTTTGCGGATAAGCCGGGATTGTGGCACTTCACTACCAAACGAGACTTTGCCGATTTTATCATTTACATCGATGACCAGAAATACCTGGCAGATTTCTCTATTTATTACATAGATGTAGAGTCCTTTGCCGGTTGCAATTAATAGGCTATGTACTACCAGGTAAACATACCATGCGAAGAAAGCCTTCAGGAAATCCTGATCGGTGAGCTGTATTCCCTCGACTTTGACTCGTTCGGTCAAACCGATAATGAAATATGGGCTTACATCCAGAAGGAGAAATTTGACAAGGGCGAACTGGATAAAATCCTGAAGAGGCATCTTGGGAATGCTGCGGATGGGTATGAAGTGTCTCAACTGGAAGAAAAAAACTGGAACGAAGAATGGGAAAAAAACTTCGACCCGGTGATCATTGACGATCAGGTGGCAGTAAGGGCTTCGTTTCATCGCCTGGACAAGACGTTTCCGCTGGAGATCCTGATTAATCCCAAAATGTCTTTTGGAACAGGCCACCACGAGACCACCACCCTGATGTTGAAAAGTCAGGTTTCTATTGACCACAGGCAAAAACGCGTGCTCGATTCCGGTACGGGCACAGGCATACTTGCCATCATGGCAGCAAAACTCGGCGCTGCCGATGTAGTGGCTACCGATATCGACGAGTGGAGCATAGAAAACAGCAGGGAAAATTTTGAGATCAACGGCTTTGAGACTATTTCGCTGCACAGAGGCGCCATAGACGCGCTGATGCCCAATTTTCAGAAGGGCTCGTTTGACATTATCCTGGCGAATATTACCAAAAATGTGCTTATTCACGATATCCCTTTCTACTCAGAGCTGTTGACGGATAACGGAAAGTTGCTGCTAAGTGGTTTTTACGACTCTGATATTCAGCACATCACTGTAGCTTGTGAACAGCACAGTCTGAATTTGAAAGACTGCCAGATGAAGAATAACTGGGCCTGTGTGCTTTTTGAGAAATAATACCTTCTTTTACTTTTTATTACTTTTCGCTTCGTGAATAATTAAATTCGGTAATTTCGTTTATCATATAATACTTTGTAAACAAGATAAAGGGAAGCGATAACACTATGAGGTGGAGATGGTTTATTTTTTTCTTTCTTACCCTTCTTACCCATACATCTTTATTGGCGCAACGGTATCAATTGCCCGATTCCACCAATGTTTTTGGTGCAAGGGTAGCCGAAATGATGGCGAGTACAGGCAATCCCGTTTTGGAGGAGCACGGCGCAGCTTTCAGAACTGTTTGGGATCAGGGCTTTAATGCTACGCAAAAGAAGTCGATCATAGATTTTTCCCGCAAAATGCTGGGGGACAATGCACCCATGTATCCCGTAGTTTCTAATTATTTCTCAATGCTTACCAGCGCCGTAAGCGATTTTTCTTTGGCTTCCGGAAAAATTGACAACCTTCTTAAAATGGTAGAGCTGTCGTATAAGCACTACGATGCGCGTACGTTTGCCGCAGGCCTGGCCTCGCTGCGCAGTATGTTCAGGCACAGGGCGCTTTATTATTCTAAAAATAACCGGCTGTATTTTGAGGGCAATGACATTGATTTTGAATTCAGGGAGATGGAAGGAGACTACTCAGCTCTACCCATAGAAGATGAGTTCCTGGACGAAATCTCTGAGGAAGAAAATGAAGGTTGGGACGAAGAAATTACGGACGACGGCTGGGGTGAAAAGACAGATGGTGATGATGGATGGGGCGACGATGACGGCTGGGGCGATGACAGCTGGGATGATAGCGGCTGGGGAGACGAACCTAAGGAAACCGAAGTAAAAAAAGCGGACGACATTTTGTCCTCGGCCATCGCTACGGTGGCGGATGTTCACATACCTGATCCAAAAGGTGCGGTAGTGAAGTTGGGTAATACCACACTTGCTATTGCCACACGCTTTGATTCAGTGACCTTGCGAAATACCCAGGGAGAACTGGAGCTTCATCAGTTCAACTTCGTCGGAAATGGAGGCAGTTTTGGCTGGGCAACGGCAGGATTTAACGACAAGGATGTTTACACAGAAATGGAAAAGTATGCCTTTGATGTAAGACTACCGGAGCTTCGCGCCGACAAAGCGTACCAACACTACAAGCCCGTGGTGAAAGACAAGGTAGAAGGAGTATTTGAATTCAAAAGCATACGCAGGGATACATCGAGAAACGCACCCTACCCGAAGTTTACCTCTTACCATAGCAATGTTACCTATCACCTTGATTACGAAGACATGGTTTTCACGGGGGGGTTCGGCCTTACCGGCAAGACCGTCTCCAGTAAATCGCTGGATGGCGGCAACACGCAGCTGGAGGTGAGCGCCGGAGAGGGTCGGCGGTTCAGGGTGAGGGGCAAGAGCTTCGTGTTCGAAAATGATAGCACGCTCGTGGGCCGTAAGGCGGAAATTGCCATTTATCACGGGCGTGACTCCATTACGCATCCTTCAGTAAAGCTGCTCTATTATCCGAAATCGAAAAGAATGACAGCCGTGAAGGAGAAAGACGGATTTAACCTCACTCCGTACCGCGCATCGCATTATAAAATGACCATAGAAGCTGATCTCGTACAGTGGGACATGAATAGCGATAGCCTCGATATCAGCGTGATGAATGCCAAAGGGTTGCTACCCGCAGTATTTGAATCCAAAGACTATTTCGCTCGGAATCGCCTGGAAGAAATGTCAGGTGTGTATACGTTTAATCCGGTAGTAGTAGTGTATAGCTACGTGAATAAACACAACAAACGAACCTTTTACGTAGATGACCTGGTCAGTGAATTGAAATTGAATGAAAATGCCGTTCATTCGTCTATGTACATGCTCTGGTATCGCGACTTTATCGATTTCGATCCCGATATGCGAAAGGTAACGGTAAAAGACAAGCTCTTTCACTACGTGCTTTCCCAGCGCAAGCGAATTGACTACGACGAGGTTTTGATTAATTCACTTTCCAGGAGCAGGCCAAATGCCACCCTCAACCTGGAAAACCAGGAGCTCACCATCAGAGGAATAGATAAGTTTTATATTTCTGAAACCCAGGATATTTACATCATGCCGTTGGATAGCTCCATTACCATGTTAAGAGACCGGGATTTTACCTTTAAAGGACAGCTTTTTGCCGGTAACTTCGAATTTGGAGGACGCAATTTTACTTTTCGCTATGATGAATACCTGGTGGACCTGGGAAATATTGACTCAATTAAGTTTAAGGTAGAGGGAGATGATTTCAGAAAACGAGAAGTTGATAATAAGCTGGTATCAGTGGACTTGTTTAAAAATGACCCCAGCATGAATGCCAGCACCAGCGGCACATTGTACATCAACAAACCCGACAACAAATCGGGCAGTAAAATATTTCCGGAATACCCCATATTCAATGCAGAGCGAGGCGCCGTGGTGTATTTCGACCAGAAAGACATCCTTAATGGCGCCTATGACAAGTCGATGTATTTCTATGTGCCGCCGTTTGGAATTGACAGTTTAAGTGCCGAAGATCCTGCGGCCATCGGCTTTGAAGGAACTTTTTTTACCGAAGGCCTGTTGCCGGATTTCAACGAAACGCTGAGGATCCAGCCTGACAACTCCCTTGGTTTTACGCACAATATCCCCCCCGAAGGCTATGAGCTGTACGGTACCGGAGCAAGACTCTACGGAAAGCTTCGACTGGACAAAAATGGCCTCGTAGGCATAGGACGAATCGAATACCTGTCGAGCTCCAGCGAATCAGACGCATATACGCTTTATCCCGACTCTGCCACGGCTACCGGTCGTGACTACGTGATTGCATCCGGGACCATCAACGGCGTTTCGTATCCAGATATTACAGCCTCGCAGTTCAGGATGAACTGGAAAGCCAAGGAAGACAAAATGTATGTATACAACCTGGAGGAGCCGTTTGATCTCTACAACAATACTGCATCGCTGGATGGCCACGTGATACACGGCAAAAGCGGCGTAAAGGGGCATGGAAAATTCGAAGCCCGCGGCTTTGAAGTATTGTCAAGGGACTATACGTTTGAACAAAACGAGATGCTTGCGCGGCATTCCAACTTTCGGGTAGCTTCGGCTAGCGCTACCAAGCCTCTGATGAGTGGCCGGGATATCCGGCTCGATTTTGACCTTACAGCCAACGTAGGAGAGCTAAGCCCGGAAGTAGAAGGTGCGGCGGCCCTGGAGTTCCCCTACGCGCAAGTGCGTACCTCTATCTCAAAAGCTACCTGGAACCTGGCTGAGGAAAAGGTGATCATGGAAAAGCCCGCCCACGTGGATATCCGCTCATCTTATTTCTATTCTACCCGAAAAGCACTGGATTCACTGGCTTTTAATGCTACAGGCGCCGTGTATGATCTTAAGCGTAGCGAATTGTTGGTAACGGGTATTCCGTATATCAACGTTGCCGATGCACTCATCACCCCAGAAAATAACGAGGTGCTTATCCTCGAAAACTCCACCATCGGTACCCTTTTAAATACAAAAATTGTTATTGACACACTCTACGGGTATCACAATTTATTTGATGGCACCATCAACATCATAAGCCGGAAAAAGTTTACGGGTGACGCTACATACCAATTGGTAAACGCTGTGAAAGACACCTTTGCCATAAAGTTTGGCGAGTTTGAACTGAGAGAAGTGCCCGAAGCGCTTAACAAGAGCCTGCGTGGACTGCAAACGGTTTCAGGAGGTGAGATAGCCGCGGAAGATAACCTGGTGATTTCTCCCGGGATGCTGTACAAGGGCGATGTTATAATGTATGCGCAGCAGCTTCCGCTAAAATTGGACGGGTATGTGAGGCTCGATTTTCAAAACGTTCCCGACTACGATACCTGGATAAAATACTCCAGCCAGGATGAGGAGGCCCAGCAGGTTATTTTTGACTTTAACACAAGCGTCACTGAAAATGGGAAAAGGCTGAACGCGGGTTTACATTACGGCGAGCTGGGGCATGAGCTTTACGGGACATTTGTCCAGGATAGAAAGAACGATGCCGACGAAGATTTTTTTATACCCTCGGGACAGCTTTGGTTCGATGAGCGGTTGGCGAAATATGTGATAATGGACACTGCTAAAGCAGACGGAAACACGTATGAAGGCAATTACCTGATGTTTGACGAGCTATCTTCCCAGGTGGAGTTTGAGGGCACGATGAATTTCGTTAGGCCCGAGGAAAGCGTGAAGATCAGGGCCTCCGGTAAAGGGCAGGGTAACTTGAATGACGAAAAGTTCAAGACAAACTCATTTGTTATTTTGGACTACGACCTTCCCGATGCGGCTTTTATGGAAATGTTCAGGCATGTGTTTGAAACCATTGACGCGCTTGGTGCTCCCGAGGCAGAGCCCGACAAGGATGGCCTTATTTATAAAATGGCTTCTCTGATTGGAGACAAGGCTGCTGTAGAATATGACCGCAGATCGCTGCAGGAATATCTCCCGGTAATAGCGGCTTCTACTAAGTTGGCCGGCGATGTCGCATTTTCCCGCCTGGAACTCGAATGGAACAAAGATATCAAAGCCTGGTATAGCCAGGGCAGGCTGGGACTGTCGCATTTTCTGAAAAATGACGTAAACGCCCTGATAGATGGCTTTGTAGAAATCAGGAAGACCGACAAAGGCGACGTGGTGAACGTGTACTTGCAGGTGAGTCCTGATTGCTGGTACTTTTTGGGATACGAAGAAAACAGGCTCATCGCGTTTTCCAACAACAGCATTTTTAACGACATGGTAGCCGGTAAATCGAAGGTAGACAAAGCCGGTTTCGGTGAATATGTATTTGTTTTAGGCGACCGAAACGACGTTCAGAATTTTATTAACAGGTTCAGGCTGGACTACTTGGGAATAGACGAACCATACCAAATGCATATACCTGAGCCCGTACAAACCGAACAGCCTTTGCCCTTTATGCAGCAAGACGAAGCACCTCGCGAAGGAGAAGCGATTACCGAGGAAGAGTTTCTGCAGCAGCAACAACAGCAACAGCCGGTAATCGATGATGACGATGGCTTCTGATGCTCGTCCTACTTTTTGCGGAGGGTGAGGTAAATGTTTTCCATTATGGAAAGCTTGATTTCGCGTCGGCTGATCTCCTCTATGGTGTACGGGATGCCATGGATATCTTCTTTGTCCATGAAGCGCAACACCTGGTTTTCAAGTTTCCAGTTCATGATATTGGTAGAGGTGTCTTGCATAAAAAGACAGCCTTTGTAGCCATAGGTGATCACCTCCACCTCGCCATTTTCTTTAAAGTTCATTTTGCCCGACATTCTGCGGCTTTCAGGAGGGAAGTCCGCCACTTCGTCGCCGGTCATTTGCCATAGCACTTCCCACTTTCCGATCAGCACCTCATTTTTATAAAGATTTGCGTCTTCGCCGGTTTCGCTTTCTGATGTCTGGCGTTCTTTACCACCGCATGCAAAAAGCAGCAGTAACATGAAAAGGGAAGTATATTTGAGCATCATCGCCAACGTTTGTCTGATTTGGCAATAAAAATACAAACTGAAATTCAACTTTTGCCTACCAAAAATGCTTTTGTTTTGGCAGCCATTCGCATAATGGATGGTTCATTACCGGTATAGCGGTTAAGGAGGTGAATATCTATCCATCTGATCTCATTCGATTCGTGGTTTTTTGCGATGGGCTTATCTTCGTCAGCTACAAACAGAAACCGCACATCGTAGTGATAGTGCTCCGGCACGTCCTTTCGGGTAGGAATGAGGTGGATATCGATGTCAAATATTCGCCCATTTGACTTCAGGTTAGACAGGCCGGTTTCTTCCAGTGCTTCGTTGTGCGCTACCTGGTAAATATTTTCTATGCCATCGGCATGTCCGCCGGGCTGCAGCCACCGGTTTAGTTTTTTATGATGAATCAGTAGGGTTTTGTCATACTTTTGATTTACTATCCAGGCCGAGCCGGTCAGGTGTGCCTCCAGGGACGACCGGCAGTAGCAATCATCTTTTTTGAGCAAGACGAGAAAGCGACGGGCAAAGTCGGCTTCTTCCCGGAAACTGGAGGAATAGTTTTGAAGGGCTTCTGTGAGTGCGCGGCGATCCATGAGATAAATCTACTGATTCGCAGGTCAGTGCATTCTTTCCAGCGGAGTTTTTGGGAAGGTGCTTGCTGGCTCACACCTTCCTGATTTTTTGTTCTTTATTAGCTCTGCGCAAGTGCTTCTGCACCGCCAACAATTTCGAGGATCTCTTTGGTAATGGCAGCCTGACGGGTTCTGTTGTACATCAGTGTCAGGTCTTTAAGAAGTTCTCCTGCATTTTCGGTGGCCTTGTCCATAGCAGTCATCCTGGCGCCATGTTCCGAAGCATTTGACTCAAGTATGGCTTTGTAAAACTGGATCTTGAGTGTCTGGGGTATCAACTCCTGAATAATATACTCGGTTGAAGGCTCGATAATGTAGTCGACATTGCTCGCTTGCTGGTATTCGTCTTCTTCCTTTTCTACGGGAAGAAAATTTTCGACTCGCTGGATCTGGGTAGCTACGTTTTTGAACTCATTGTACACCAGGTCTACCTGGTCGAAATTGCGAGCAGCAAAGCCATGAAGCACGTACTCGGCTATTTCTTTTGCCTTGTCAAAAGACAGATGCTGAAAAATATCGTAGTAGTCGCCTATTACCTGGTATTTCCTTTTTTTGAAAAATTCGTACGACTTTTTTCCCAAGGGCAGTATCCACAAATGTCCGTTTTCTTTTTGCTGGGTGTACTGCTCGTCAATACGCCTGACAGCAGCCTTAAAAATATTGCTGTTGAAAGCGCCGCACAGGCCTTTGTCAGAGGTGATCACTACCAACAACACTTTGTTTACTTCTCTACTTTCGGCAAAAATGCTCTGAGCTTCGCCATTTGACGAAGCGGTAACATTGGCCAGTATTCCAAAGAGTTTTTCGGCGT
>CAYUJK010000020.1:0-9295 GCA_964444895.1 uncultured Roseivirgaceae bacterium | reverse complement strand
TCGCCATTTGACGAAGCGGTAACATTGGCCAGTATTCCAAAGAGTTTTTCGGCGTAGGGCCGCATCTGAAGAATATTGTCTTGCGCTCTCCTCAGCTTAGATGCCGCCACCATTTTCATGGCTTTGGTAATCTGCTGGGTAGACTTTACCGACTTGATCCTACCTTTTACCTCCTTTAAATTAGGCATCGCTTACGTGTATTTCGTGTTACTATTTGTAATTCTCGGCTACTTGTCTGCCTACTTTTTCCAACGCCGCTGTTACTTCATCCGTGAGTTTTCCGGCTTTCAGATCCAGTAGTACGTTCGCATGGTTGAGCTTCAGCTCTTGCAAGTACTCCTGCTGGTAGTTTTTCATTTTGTTTACCGGCACTTTGTCCGCAAATCCTTTCGTAGAGGCGTAGATTATAGCCACCTGCTGCTCTACCGGTACCGGTGAGAACTGACTTTGCTTTAATATTTCCTGGTTTTTGCGTCCACGATCTATGGTTCGCTGGGTAGCCGCATCCAGGTCAGAACCAAACTTGGCAAATGCTTCCAGTTCACGGAACTGCGCCTGGTCCAGCTTCAGGGTTCCGGCCACTTTTTTCATTGACTTAATCTGGGCCGAACCACCCACCCGTGACACGGAAATACCTACGTTGATCGCTGGCCGGATCCCCGAGTTGAACAAACCGGTTTCGAGGAATATCTGACCATCAGTAATAGAGATCACGTTGGTAGGGATATAGGCAGAAACGTCACCCGCCTGGGTTTCAATAACCGGCAATGCTGTTAGTGAGCCACCACCTTTTACAATATCTTTGATAGATTCGGGAAGGTCGTTCATTTTCCTTGCTATCTCGTCATTTGAGATGATTTTCGCTGCCCGCTCCAATAGCCTGGAGTGAAGATAGAACACGTCTCCGGGGTAAGCTTCGCGGCCCGGAGGCCTTCTGAGAAGCAGAGATACCTCGCGGTAAGACACGGCTTGCTTCGACAAGTCATCATACACTACCAGGGCAGGTCTACCGGTGTCTCTGAAGAACTCCCCGATTGCCGCACCGGTAAAAGGCGCGAAAAACTGCATGGGCGCCGGGTCTGCTGCTGTAGCAGCCACGATGGTAGTATACTCCATAGCGCCGTATTTTTCGAGCGTAGCTACCACTTGCCTCACGGTAGAAGCCTTTTGTCCTATAGCTACATAGATGCAATATACTGGCTTGCCGGCATCGTAAAATTCTTTTTGATTGATGATGGTATCGATGGCCACCGCCGTTTTTCCCGTTTGACGGTCACCGATGATCAGCTCCCTTTGACCCCGTCCTATCGGAATCATCGAGTCTATCGCAGTAATACCCGTTTGAAGCGGCTCATTTACCGGTTCACGAAAGATTACCCCGGGTGCTTTTCGTTCCAGCGGCATTTCGTAGAGTTTGCCCTCCAGGGCGCCTTTTCCATCTATGGGCATTCCTAGCGAATCTACCACCCTTCCGCACATGCCTTCACCTACTTTGATCGAGGCTATTCTGCCCGTTCGCCGTACGGTGTCACCCTCTTTGATGTTTTCACTTTCTCCAAAAATTACCGCCCCTACGTTGTCTTCTTCCAGGTTGAGAACGAGTGCTGAAGTTCCGTTTTCGAATTCAAGCAACTCACCCGCCTGGGCGTTAGAAAGTCCGTAAATCCTTGCTACTCCGTCTCCTATTTGAAGTACCGTACCTACTTCGCGGAGCTCTTCTTCTGTTTTGAAGTTTGAGAGTTCTTCCCTCAATATCGCTGAGACTTCGTCTGGTCTTACTGATGCCATGATGATCTATATATCTTTTTCGTTTTATACTTTATTTAAAAATTTTCTTTTGATACCCCTTAGCTGGCCTGCAATGGACTTGTCCAGTTGCTGGTCTCCAATGTTGAGCACATATCCGCCAATGATATTTGTGTCTATTTTTTCTTCGAGGATCACTTGCTGGCCGGTGCCTGCCGTCAGTTCGGCTATTACTTTCTTTCTGGCCTCACCCGTGAGTGGCGTAGCCGAGGTAATGATCGCTTTCGCGATGTTTTTATGTTCATTGTAGAAATCCAGCCACAATGCGGCGATGTCGGGGAGCAGATCCGCCCTGTTTTTTCGTGTAATGAGTTCAATAAAGCGCCCTGAAACTTCCTGTACCTTGTTGCCAAAAAGCTTTTTCAATACGTTCAGCTTTTTGTCGTATTTGATGATGGGGTTTTTCAGCATGTTGGAGAGTTCCCTGCTGTTTTGGCAGGTTTCAGCGATCAACAACATGTCTTCCCTTATTTTTTCTTCCTGCTTCTGCTCAATGGCCAGGCCGAGAAGTGATTTGGCATAACGGGAGGCTACTCTGAATTCCGCCATCTTTAGTTCAGTTTAAGTTCGTCGATGTACGACCCCAACAACTCTTTCTGCGCTTTTTCATCCTGAAGGTTCTTGCGAAGCAGTTTTTCAGATATTTGCAGCGAAAGCTCAGCTACCTGATTTTTAATGTCTTTCATGGCAGATTGTTTTTCCATGTCTATCGCCGCGCGCGCGTCTTCCAGCATTTTGTCAGCTATTTTAGAGGCGTCGTCTTTCGCTTTCTCTTTTATTTCATTGGCTGCCTTGGCTGCCGCCTGAATGATTTTATCTCGTTCTTCCCGGGCTTCTCGCAGCAAGTTTTCATTGTCAGCTTTCAGGTTGGCCATTTCCTGCTTCGCCAGTTCGGCGGCTTGCAGCGCCTCTTCTATCGAGTCTTCGCGCGTTTTAAGTGCGCTGAGTATGGGTTTCCAGGCAAATTTTCCCAAAATAAAAAGTACCAGGATGGTAATAATGGTTTGCCAGATAATAAGTCCCGATTCAGGAATGATCAGTTCCATAATTTTATGCTATTTAGATTTCTCTGTTAATTCTGTTTTGCCGGAGTCCGCTTAGTATATGCGGGCCGGGTCATTAAAAAGAGCCGAAGCACGCCTACTGCTATGCTCCGGCTCTGGTTTTTGATTTTTGGCTTAGCTTGTTGCAATGATGAAACAAACAATAACGCCAAAAAGAGCGGCACTCTCAATAAGAGCCGCGGCAATGATCATAGCTGTCTGGATTTTTCCGGTTGCTTCGGGTTGTCTTGCAATGGCTTCCATTGCAGCGCCACCGATTTTACCGATACCTACACCTGCGCCTAATGCTACGATGCCAGCACCGATACCTGCACCCATCAAAGCCAGACCTTCTACTGCTGCTAATAAAATAGTTGATAACATGAATTACTCATTTATATATTAAACAAAGTCTTATGCGGTTGCTTTTTCCAGTTTCTCTTCGTGGTGTTCTTCTTCGTGATGATGCTCCTCTACCGCCTGGCCAAAGTAAATAGCTGAGAGTAGAGTAAATACAAACGCCTGAATAAATGCTACCAGGAGTTCTACCATATTCATAAACAACCCGAACAATACACTCACGGGACCAATGTATAAGCTTTCAAAAATGAAAATAAGGCTGATGACACTCAGGATGATGATGTGCCCTGCTGTGATATTGGCAAAGAGACGAATCATCAGGGAGAGTGGCTTGGTAAACACGCCAATCAATTCCACAATGGGCATCAAAGGTATGGGCAGCTTCAACCACCAGGGAACTCCTGGTGTATTAAAGATATGTGTCCAATAGTTTTTGTTGCTGTTTTTGAGGGTGTAGATCAAGGTGAAAATTGCCAGTGTAGCAGTGACGGCAATGTTTCCCGTGAGGTTTGCAGCTGCCGGAAGCAAGCCCAATAGATTGTTGAACCATATAAAGAAAAATACGGTCAGCAAAAAAGGCATGAACTTCATGTACTTCTCCTTGCCGATATTGGGAATGGCAATCTCGTCCCTGACAAACAATATGATCGGCTCAAAGAGCGACTGTACACCCTTTGGCGCACCAAGTGGATTGCTTTTGTATCGCCTGGCAATAGTAAGGAATACCCACAGCAAAAGGGCTACACTTACGAGCATAGAAGCCACATTTTTCGTGATCGAAAGGTCGATGAAGGAACGGCCTTCATCCACGGCCTGGATGTGGTCGTGGCTATCGAGAAAATAGCCTTTGTATTCTACGTTGTTGTGATGTTCGTCTTTAAAACGCGATGACATGAAAAACTCGAAACCGCTATCTTGCGAATAGATGATTATTGGTAGGGGTATAGTAAGGTGAGTGTGCCCAAAAGTGGCAATATGCCACTCATGTGAATTTTTGATGTGGTGAATGATAAAGTCAGTCTTTTTGCCTCCTTCTTCAGAAGCTCCAAAAGATGATGCAACAAAAGTAAATAAAAGTGTAAGCGATAAAATGCTAATTTTCAACCCCTTACAATGGGGTGAAGAAGATTTTTCAGTCATTTCCTATGCCCTTCTTAAAATGAGTGCGCAAGTTAGTTATAATGGTATATATTTCAAACCCAAGGAATAATAAATACAAGACCAAAAAGGTGATGGCAAAGAGGAATACCTGACTACGGTCTTTAAAAATAAATACCAGAGCAAAGGCTACACTGATGAAAAGGCGGAGCGTCATAATGCCGAAATAGATATTGATAAACTGCCCGGGCCAGTTTTTGGCAGCGTATTTTGTGAGCCCGATACTGCCTAACGTAAGCAGAAAGAAAAACAAAACGATGATCCACGAGAAGCGATATACCCATTCGGGCGCTATAGCATACAGCAGCAAGATGGTAAGGCTAATGAGTACGGTGTAAATGTAAATCAGGTACTTGGCGTAAGGGCTGTTTTGGGAAATCAATTTTTAGGTAAGTTTTTGACGAGTGAATACAACGAAGCAAAGAGAAAGAGAAAAATGGTGATGATCATAAAAACAGGATAGCCGGTATTCAACCAGCTATCGATTTTTTTTCCGATCCAATAGCCTATGGCTACCATGATGGCCATTTGCATGGCCAGCCCGGAGTACTTCAGGTATTGTTGGTAATCAGATGATCTTGGCTTGTTCTGCCGGTTTTCTTTCGGCTTGTTCTTTGACGTGTCCGTTTTCACCTATTTTTATTTCTTTTTGCGGTGCTCCCATTTTGCAGCCTCCGTTAAATGTAGCGCCAGACTCTACGATCAACTTGTTGGCAATGATATCGCCATTCACGACAGCGGTCTTTTTCAGAATCAGCAAGTCGGAAATCTGTACTTTTCCCTTTACTTCTCCTTCTATTTCGGCGTTTTGAGATATGATGTTGCCATCCACATAAGAAGACTGGCCCAAGGCTATCTTAGACTTGCTCTTTATGTTACCTATTACTTTTCCTTCGATCCGGATATTTCCAAACGATTCTATGTTTCCCTCGAGAATTGTTCCTTTGCCAATTTGATTGGTGGAATCTCTGATGTCCTGTGGAGCCATTGTATCAGCGCTTTTTTTAAACATAAATTTACAAATTAAAATGAAATAAAATCCTCCGGATCTACCGGATTGCCATTATACCAAAGTTCAAAGTGCAAGTGAGGCCCTGTCGTGAGCTCACCGGTATTTCCAATGATGGAAATAACTTCGCCCGAGTAAACAAAATTACCAACTTTTTTCAACAAAGCCGAATTGTGTTTATATACTGAAATGATATTTCCTCTGTGTTGCAGGGCGATGACATTGCCTGCTTCCTGAGTCCAATCGGAAAAGATCACCGTGCCGTCTGCTATGCTTTGTATGGGTTCGTCATCCTTAGATACCACATCTACGCCATAATGGTCTATGCTAATGTCAAACGGCCGGCTCACGATACCCCGCACCGGAGCGAAAAAGAACGTTTCCTGTAGCTCGTGGTGGTACGTGTCGTTTAGCCTCACAAAAGAGGATATTTCCGATTGCTCAAATTGCTTGCGAAAGCTGGAGTCCACTTCAGCCATTGATACGTTGTCGTGTTGGCTGAGGGTGGCGCCCTCTTCCACGGCAGTGCTCACGTTTTCAAAACCAGCGTCTTCGCCCCGCAAAATCTTTTGGATGTTTTGCACAAACTGATCTTTGATTCTCACCTGGCGTTCTAGCGAGTCCAGCTTCAGCCTCAGCTCTATGAACTGTCTCGTCATCAGGATTTGTTCATGTCGCGGATCGAACCACTGAGCCATCAACGTGCGCGACAAGTAGAGGCTGGTGATCATCAGTATTATCAAGATGGAAAACGAGATAAGTATTACTTTTGAATAGGTAAAACTTATTGTCGTTTTCTCGGCAAAGTTTTCTTCGTTTCGAATGATAAGCAGGTACCTGTTGTTGAGCCAGCTGGATAATGTTTTTCGAGGTTTCAACGTTTCTTGTAATTGATAATCGGTAAAATTAACATTATAAGGCGTTCGATTGCCAATTATTGTATTATTTATCCTAATTTTCACGTTAAAATACAAACTTTTAAATACGCTTTTGGAAAGGGTAGTTTTTTTGATCAAGCTGTTGGCAGGAGTCTTGCTGGTGTGGCTCATTGGCGCCTGCTCTGCGGAACGCACCAATGTAGTGAGCGTTACCTACCACAATACCACGGCTTTATACAATGCCTATTTCATCGCCAACGAACATATCAAGACCATTGAAAAAGCCATATTTGACAACCACGAAGACAACTATAACGAAATACTGAGTATCCTGCCTCCTATCGATACTTCCTTTACCCGCTCGCTGGAAGATAAGCTGGAAGATGTGATCAAAAAAGCCTCTTTGCCTATTCAGAGACATCAGAATAGCAAGTGGGTAGATGACAGCTATGTGCTGGTGGGAAAGGCCCGGCTCTACAGTGGCGACTATACCAACGCCATCGAAACGTTTAAGTATGTGAATACCCACAGCGAAGACCGCCACGCGCGACACCAGGCGCTAACAAACCTGATGCGAACCTTCATAGAGTATGAGGAATACAACAATGCCATTGCCGTGTTTGACCACATGAAGAAGGAAAAGATAAGCGACGAGAACAAGCACGACTTTTTCCTTACCACCGCCTATCTCTACCAACTTTCGCGCGATTATCAGAACATGGTTCGCTTTCTCAATGCTGCCATAGAGCTTAGCAAAAAGAAAGACCACTTGGCGAGGAAATATTTTATTGCCGGCCAGGTGTACCAAAAGTTTGGCTACGACAGCGCCGCGTATAGTAATTATCAGAAGTGCCTGAAGAGCAACCCGCCATACGAACTTTCATTTTATGCCAAGCTCAATATGGCCCAGGCTACTCAAGTGGCCAAGTCAAAGGACGTGAAAAAGGTACGACGCTACTTCACCAAACTGCTGAAAGACAAGAAAAACAAAGAGTATAGAGATAAGATATACTATGAAATGGCGCGGTTTGAGATCAAACAAGGGAATCACGATGAGGCCGTTTCGATGCTCAAAAAATCGGTGGCCAGTAGTGAAGCAAACCAGCGCCAAAAGGGCTATTCTTATTTGAAACTGGGGGAACTCCACTATGAACACTATAAGAAATACACCCTTTCAAAACTCTACTACGACAGCACAGTGGCTACGCTGCCTGCAGATGACCAGCAATACGAAGCCGTACAGGCCAGGCACAAAATCCTCGTCGATTTTGTCGATAACTACAACACCATCCAGGAGCAAGACAGTCTCCTGCGCCTGGCCAATATGAGTGAGACGGCCCTGCTAGCCCTCCTGGATGAAGTGATTCAGCAGAAAGAGATGGAGGAGCAAAAGCAGGAACAGGAAAGAAAGCGCATAGAGCGGCGTGCTTCCGCCAGCCAGTTCAGCCAGGACGACACACCCTTTGATGCGATGGCTACCAACAGCCAGGGAGGTGTGTGGTATTTTTATAACAGCAGCGCTATTTCTGCCGGGAGAAACGAGTTCTTGAGAAAGTGGGGAAACCGAGCTCTGGAAGACAACTGGCGGCGATCCCGAAAAGAAGTGGCGGCTGCCGACGATGGCGGGGAAACAGAGGAGGAAGAAGTACCTGACGAAGTGCCTAAAACAAAAGAAGAGCTGGCCCGGGAAAAAGAATTTTCGCGAGACGCCGCTAAAACGGCTATGATGGCTTCCATTCCCTTTTCAGAAGAAGAACAGGCCCAGGCGCTTACAAAAATTGAAGTGGCCTACTACAATCTCGGCAATATCTACAACTTTCAACTGCTTGAAAAGCAAAATGCCATTTCGACGTTTGAAGAAATGCTTGGCCGGTTTCCTCAGTCAGAGTACAAGCCCGAGGTGCTCTATCAGCTCTACCTGCTCTACAAAGCCAAAAACGATCCTGCCTTCGAAAAATACAAAAATGAGTTGCTCACGCATTTTCCGGATACAGACTATGCTAAGCTGATAGAAAACCCAAATTTCTATGCGGAGCAAGAGGCAGCAGAGAACCGCCTCCAGAAACTTTACAACATCGCTTACGACTATTACCGAAATGAGAATTTCAACGAAGCGGGCCTTCTCGTGAGCAGGGCTTTGCAACAATACCCAGACAATCCCTTCAGCGATCATTTGAAGATATTGGATATCCTCATCACGGCGAAAACCGATGGTGTACACAAATACCAATATGAACTACAGCAGTTCATTGAAAACAACGAAGAAAGTGAGCTGAAAACCTATGCCGAGCAGTTGCTGCAGGCGAGCAGAAATCTCGAAGAAAAGGAAATAAGAAAAAAAGGGATCACCTATATTAGCGACCTGGAACTGGAGTACTTCTACATCATACTCTATGAAAATACGGGAACGATTGCCGATAAAATTGCCGAATCGGTAGATCACCATATTACGAATAATATGCCCGATGCAGGCCTTACGGTGGGCAACCTGACTTTTGATGATCGCACGGGCATGCTGTTGGTAAATGAATTTGAAAACATGGAAGAAGCACAAAAATTCTTGCAACTCATGGTAGGCAAGAATTCTCCCGTGGCGCCGTTCAGAAATGACAATATGGAGGACTACATTATTACAAAAGAAAACTTCGAAATACTGTATCAGTCTAAAGCCATAAAAGAATACAGGGATTTTTATCAGAAACACTATTCAGAATAAGCATGGAAAAGGAAAAGAAGCAATCCATCATCAAGAAAACCATCAAAGTACTTTGGATCATTTTCATTGCCAAATTGCTATTCATCCCGCTGCTCATTTTCTTCGTAAAGGTAGACCTGTTCGGGTTGTTTGGAGGGTTGCCTTCCTATAAATCCTTGGAAAACCCAGAGGCCGAAAATAACCTCGCATCCACCGTGTACTCCATTGATGGAGAGCTGCTGGGAAAATACTACCGGTTTAACAGGACACAAGTCACCTTCGAAGACCTCTCGCCCGAGCTGGTGCAAACACTACTCTGCACGGAAGACATCCGGTTTGACAAGCA
>CAYUJK010000019.1:12166-19515 GCA_964444895.1 uncultured Roseivirgaceae bacterium | reverse complement strand
CTTTCTTCATCTGTTTCGAAGGCTGGTGCAGGCGAACCATTTTTTTCCATGCTGTCATAGATGATAGGCAAACCTGTACCTCTTCCTTCAGTCAGTTTCAGTTCTTTAAAATAATCACCAAGCTTTCTGTTACGATATTCGCGGGTAATGATCCGCTTCTTTTGTTGTAACATTTTTTGGTCAACGGGGGGCATTGGTCCGGGAAAATTCAAAATTTCGATTTTGTCATCCATAATTTGAATTTCTACAGGATTAGGACGTTCGTAACTTTTATGATATACGGCATTGACAACCGTCTCCTCAATGGCCTGATAAGGGTAGTTGTAAAAGCGCACAGCCTCGGCTTTTTCATCACTTTTAGTGATGATCTCTTCAATGATATTGCTTTTGAAAAAGTCCAGAACGTCTCTAGTCTGGTTTTGGACAGGGCCTCTAAATATTTTCTCAGTGTAATTTTTTCCCACCTTTCCTTTGTGG
Source organism: uncultured Roseivirgaceae bacterium (assembly GCA_964444895.1). Lineage (GTDB taxonomy): Bacteria > Bacteroidota > Bacteroidia > Cytophagales > Cyclobacteriaceae > CAJXNP01. Next base: position 19,038 of record CAYUJK010000019.1, on the reverse strand, counting down.
ATGACTACATCTATTCGTGCACCTTCAAAAACGTCATCGGGGTTTCCATTGAAAAGCAACAATCCGGCATTTGTCGGTCTAAGATTTTCGTCAGGGCCTTTAACAATCTTCATTTGTTTGCACAAATCCTTAAAAGGAATTTTTGAACTTTCCTCGTACAAAGCACTCATAACCTGCCTCAAATGCACTTGAATAAGCCTGAGATCAAGGTCTTCCAAATTTGATTGATGGTTGATCCTATCATCGAAGGGAATCCTCGCAGTTAATTCGAGCAGTCTCCTCTCATCTTCTGAACCTTCCTTTACTTTGACGGTTTTTGAGCCGCGTCGTATGTACCAAGCCTTTTCGCCTCCTTTAGCACTTAAACTTACCGGTGCTTTATATGGTCTCAAGTCGCCTGCGGGAGACCAAATAGCCAATATCAGCTTATTTTCCACCACATAAGGTTGAGAAAATGGACGGTAATCCGGGGATATTTTGTAGGATAATTCAATTAATTTTTTCTGAATCATGTCCAGTTGGTCAGATTCCAATCCGGTAGGAGGCAATTTTGCAACACCATTTTCTTCTTCGACTCCAACAATAATATAGCCTCCATCCAGATTGTTAATGTCATTGGCAAAGGCACAGATGGAATGAAGGATTTTCTCCGGGTTCCAGGCCTTTTTGAGTTCAATCCGGTCCCACTCTATGGTGTTGCCGTTAAGTAATTCACCAATATTTACAGGCAGTGCCATCTATGGATAATTTGTTTTTGGAATCCGGTTGTAAAGCATTTCATGTATTCCATTTTGGAACGATTCATCAAACCAATACCAAATTTCAAAGCGTTCTGTACCCCTCGGCCAAATATGGAAATCCTCATCAATACACTCTTCCTCATCGATGGGGACGTTTGTAAAGGCGTACCACAAATTCCTTAATTCATTTTCATCCATCTTTCATTAAGCTTTTTAAATACTTGATTTTCGCCTTCGCCACCTTAAGGATTTCACCTGGATTTTCTTCATCCAGAAGGTGATAAACTACCTTGTCGCTAGATAGAATTAGTCCAAGTTTTTCCCTGTCCTCACTAAATAAGTCGGCCAAAATGGGAATCATGTCTTTGTTAGCCGAGCGTTCCCCTCTTTCAATTTTGCTCAATGTAGAAGGATCAATATCCAGCGCCGCGGCGACTTTCCGCAACGGAAGCCCGCTTTGTTCTCTTAAATGCTTGATGTATTCTCCAAACGATTCCCTGATGCTCATACCAATTTTTTCTTGACAAGTAAATTTGGACATTTTTTGTCAACGACACAAAAGATTTCTTAGATGAATAGAATTGTTCATTCACCCCATCCCACCTTCGTGCAATATTGGCATTTGGAAAGAGACCCCATTTCAAAGTCTGAAAGTCTACGTCGAACGCCACTGAACTCCTACCCCACCATCTTCAACTCTATCATTTTCTCATAGATCTTCAGGCATACCCAGGCGTCGGTGGCGGCGTAGCTTAGTTGGGCATCGGTGAGGGTGGGATTTTCCCAGTTGGAGGTTTGCTGGTTTTTGGAAACCCGGCCGTTCAGGAAAATGGCGCTGAGATTTTTTACACCTATCTTTTCAATACCGATCTGCGGGGCCAGCTTGTTCAGGTCGATGAAACTTTTTGGGGTAAACTTGGTTTGCTTTTTGAGCTGGTGAAAATCGTCATCCAGGGCGAGCCCTATTTTTACTACATCGGCGTTGGCCATAAAATCGGTGATGGGCCTGATCACGCCTGTGCGGTGTACGCGTACCAGGTAGCATCGCTTGTCCACGGCAAACTGCATCAGCGCGAGGGGGTTCGATTTGCCTTTTTTGAAATTGGGCTTGCTCTCGGTATCGAAGCCCACCCTTTCGTGGTGCGACAGCTCTTCCATCACTTTCCCTATACTCTCTTCGTCGTCTGCTACTATTATTTTTCCTTTGAATTTGAGTAAAGGCAGCTCCTGAATCTCGTCTTTGGTGATGTTTGGGTTAATCATCTTCTAAATTGTTTTGATGTTTGGTTTTCAGTTTGGCGATTTTAATTCCCGCGTAGGCAAAAAATATCGTCATCAGCGGGCTTATAATGTTGAAAAAGCAATAGGGCAAATAAGTAATGGTGTCTACCATCAGTACCCGGGACTGCGTGGCGCCGCAGGTATTCCAGGGTACGAGTACGGATGTCACCGTACCGGAGTCTTCCAGTGTGCGCGAAAGGTTTTGGGGCGCCAACCCGCGGTCCTTGTACACTTTTTGAAACATCTTCCCGGAAACTACGATAGCCAGGTATTGATCAGACGCGGTGATGTTCAGAAATCCACAAGTGATGGCTGTGGAGCCTACCAGCGACCCGGTGGAGCGGGCCAGCTTGATGATGTGCGAAGTGATGGTTTGCAGCATACCGGCGCCGTCCATTACGCCGCCAAAGATCATGGCGCTCAGGATCAGCCAGATGGTGCCAAGCATTCCCGCCATGCCACCGGTCGAGAGGAGTTCGTCTACCAATGGATTGTGGGTAACGACGTTTACACTTCCATAAATAGCTACCATGCTGGCCTTGTAAAGTGAGGAAAGAAAAGTCTCGTCCTCGTCCGGTGCTATTGATCGCAAAATATCTGGCTGGAAAATAATCGCAAACACCGAGGCCAGCAGAATTCCTGCCAGCAAGGCGGGGATGGCCGGGGTTCTTTTGACGATCAGAAACAGCACCAATGCTGGCGCCAAAAACAGAACCGGATTGATATTGAATGTCGAAAGCAAGGCTTCGTTGATTCCCTGTACCTGGACAATTTCTCCCTGGGCATCGAAGCCCAGACCGATGAAAAGAAAGATCAGCAATGTGATGATCAGCGAGGGAATAGTGGTAAGCATCATGTAGCGGATGTGCGTGAAGAGATCCGTGCCCGCCATGGCCGGGGCGAGGTTGGTCGTGTCGGACAGTGGTGACATCTTGTCGCCAAAGTAGGCACCTGAGATGATGGCGCCGGCTACCATTCCTTCGGAAATATCGAGGGCCTTGCCGATGCCCATAAGGGCTATTCCCACTGTGGCGACGGTGGTCCATGAGCTGCCCGTGGCCAGTGATACCAGGGAGCAAATGACGCAGGCAGCCAATAAAATAATAGAAGGATTGAGCACCTGGAGACCGTAGTATATCATGGCCGGCACAATGCCCGCTACCATCCAGGTACCCGAAAGGGCTCCGATCAACAGCAGAATGAGCATAGAGGGCATAGCGGAGTTGATGTTTTTCAGGATGCTGCCCTGAAGCTCGCGCCATTTCACCCCGTAAAATTGAGCTATGAGCGCCGCCACTGCCGCCGCCAGGATCAGGATTACCTGATTAGAACCGTCCAGAGAGGCATCTTCAAATACCGAAACATTCAGCCATAGAAAAAAAACAAGAAAAACTACAGGTACCAACGACGCAAGCAGCGACGGCCTCTTTACCGATCCTTCCATTAAGTGTGTGTTTGAAAGCTTTAAGATAGAAAAATAATCAACTTGCTACAGCCAGGGCCGCAACTTTTTGCCCAATGAGGCTGCCGAGGGCCACGCCCATCCCACTCAAACCTGCCGCAAAGAAGACCTTGGCCGTATGCCTTTCTACCTGTGGCCATTTGTTTTTTCCAAATCCCATGATGCCCGCCCATACGGTTGCTATTTCGTAATCGCTATGAGGCAAAATCATACTTGACAACTTTTCCCGGAGGTCGGCAAATATTTTCTCGTTGATCCCAAACTCGTTGGTTTCTTCCGTTTTCAGGTCGATATTTCTTCCGCCGCCAAAAATAACGCGGTCCTGAAAATTTCGAAAGTAATAATATCCCCTATCGAAATGAAAGGATCCGGCAAAGGGCAGGTTTTTCACAGGTTGCGTGGTCAGCACGAGTCCCCTGGCAGGCATAACCTCTGCATCGGTGATGGTTTCTTTGATAAATCCATTTGTGCAAAAAATGAGCTTATCACAGGTAAAAGAAATGTTTCCCGCATTCACAATCACCTTGTGGTCGCGCTCTTCAAAAAATGCCACGTTTGCCCCGGTAACGACATTAACACCCTGGCCCTGTACTTTTTGCAAAAGGGCTTTCATGAGCTTGCCGGTGTGGAGTTGTCCCTCAAAGGGGGTAAAGATCAGTTGCTGCGTTTTTGCAAATCCGAATGCCTTTATTTTATCCGTTGCCAGGCGAAAAACAGCTTCCCGGCCCCGGGAAAAAATGGAAGTCAAGTCATCATTCAGTTTATCGAGTTTTGACAAGGTGGGGTCATTGTCTTCAAAAATGAGTTCGTATCCTCCGTCGTAGCGAAGATCAATGGTGTTTTCGCCGATTCTTTTTTTCAACAGCTCCAGGCCTTTTACGCGCTCTTCGATGAGGGTCAGCGCTTTTTCCTTGCCCAGGTGTGCGTAGTCATCCAGTATTTCGGACGCGGAACCGAAACAGGCAAAGCCGGCGTTGCGGGTGCTGGCGCCGGAAGGGAGTAAGCCGCGTTCCAGGATAAGGATATTCGCGTTCGGGTCAGATTCTTTGAGAGAAAGTGCGGCTGACAAGCCAGTAATTCCTGACCCCACGATGAGGTAGTCATAGTGCTGGAATGACTCTTTTTCCCAAAAACTCAGCATTTTCCCGATTTTCGCCTAAAGCTAAGAAAGAAATGCGGTATTTGGTTGCAGATGTCGTCATTCTACACCTACCAGGGCTTTGATGTATTGTTGCCTTTCGAAATATGCCGGCTGTTCGCAATACTTTTGGCTCATAATGCCCCGGAAATCATCCAGCGAACTGAATTCTTTTTCTATCATCCATTTTTGCAGGCCGTCGAGCATTATTTTGATGTGGTCCAGCCCATGGATGAAAAGTGTGGAGGCTATTTCTACCGCCCGCGCACCTACCAGCAGTTGCTTGATCATTCCCTCGCTATCGTGGATGCCCGTAGTGGCCACCAGGCTGCAACCTACTTTTTGGTAGAGAAGGGCTATCCATCGTAGCGTAGTGGACATTTCCGCAGGGGTGCTGTATTTGTTCTTGGACAAAAGCTCGAAGGTATTGATGTCAATGTCAGTCTGATAGAACCGGTTGAACAATACCAGGGCTGAGGCTCCGGCCTTCCGGATATTTTGGGCCACACGAGGCATGGAGGTAAAATAAGGCCCGATTTTCACCGCTATGGGTAGGTTTACGCGGTGCTTTACGGAAGAGACAATGTTGTAGATTTTATTTTCGATTTTGGCCGGGTCGTCGTCAAAGTGGCGTGGCATCAGGGCGATGTTGAGCTCAATGGCGTCGGCGCCGACTGCTTCGATGTATTTGGCAAAATCCACCCACTTTGTATCGGTGATGCAGTTAAGGCTGGCAATGACAGGAATATTTACCTTTTCCTTTACCAATTCGATCGATCGCAGGTAGCGGTCGGCATTCGCACTGATGCCCATTTCCTTAATATAATCGGCTTCTTCAGCATGGAGCTGTGGCATAGAGTGGGCTACCAGTGAATCTACGTCGGCTTCTATCTGTTCTTCAAAAAGCGACTTGAGCACAATGGCGCCTGCTCCGGCATCGGCGCACCGCTTGATGGACTCGGGGCTTTGGGTGAGGCTGCAACTCGACACAATGATCGGGTTTTTCAAATTCAGCCCCATGTATTTCGTGGCAAGATTGATCATGGCTTGAAATGTTAAAGTGTCAGCAATTACAACTTGTATAGCGATTGAGCGGAATGATGGATCCTTAAGATGCCTGTATTTCTATTACCTTCAATCAATTCGTGAATAAGACGATTGTCGAATTCGGGGGACCTTTCGTCCCATTTTCGGAGTTCTGGTTTCGGGGCGTTTGTTCGTTCTACGAATATAACTAATTGTCATGTAGCGTGATAGTGAATCCATGTAATTTATACCAAGCCTGAAAAGCCCATAAAAGCCAGGGACAGCAAGCCCGCCATAATGAGTGCCGCAGGAATGCCTTTCATGCCTCGCGGCATATCGATCAGCTCAAGATGTTCTCTCAGCCCGGCGAATATCACGATCGCGAGCGTGAAGCCAATGGCATTGGCTATTGCAAAAACAACGCTTTCTACCAGCATAAATTCTTTCTGTACTACCAATATCGCCACTCCGAGTATGGCGCAGTTCGTGGTGATCAGGGGGAGGTAAACGCCCAAAGCCTGGTAAAGCGCCGGACTTACTTTTTTCAGGATGATTTCTACCATTTGCACCAGCGCGGCAATTACCAGAATGTAGGCGATGGTTTGCAGATACACGATGTCAAGTGGTACCAGTACAAAGTGGTAAATGAGGTAAGTGACAATGGTGGCCAGGGACATCACGAACATCACGGCGCCACCCATGCCGGCCGATGTGGAGATTTTGGTAGAAACCCCAAGGAAGGGACATATACCAAGAAACTGCGCCAACACGATGTTGTTCACAAAAATGGCCGAAAACAAAATTACCAGGTATTCCATGTTGTATTAATTATGTACTACTCAAGTGTGTATAAGAGCGATAGAGAGCCCTGGTTCGTAACTGCCTGTAGGATACAGATTCTCACGAATCAAACCTCGCTAAGCTCCGGCACGTGCCTTACGCCGCACCGCATTTACCAGGGCTATCAGCAGTCCCAGTGCAATGAACGCCCCGGGAGCCAGCACAAACACCAATGCGCCATCCGCATCGACAAGTTGAAACCCGAAAATCGACAGGCTGCCGAAAAGTTCTCTGACAGACCCCAGCATCACCAGCGCCATGGTAAACCCTAGCCCCATTCCTGCGCCATCAACCAGGGATGACACGGTAGTATTTTTGGAAGCAAAAGCTTCTGCGCGACCCAGTACGATGCAGTTGACCACGATCAATGGAATGAATAGTCCCA
>CAYUJK010000019.1:3539-12066 GCA_964444895.1 uncultured Roseivirgaceae bacterium | reverse complement strand
TCTGCGCGACCCAGTACGATGCAGTTGACCACGATCAATGGAATGAATAGTCCCAGTTGCTCGTGCAGGGCGTTAAAGTAGCCGGCCATCACCAGGTCCACGACCGTCACAAACGAGGCAATAATCACGATGAAAGCCGGGATTCGTACCTTGGCGGGGATCAAGTTTTTGATCAGCGAAACCACGAGGTTTGACATCACCAGTACAAACGTAGTGGCCAGGCCCATGCCCAAACCGTTGATGGCGGTGGAGGTAACTCCCAGCGCCGGGCACATGCCCAGCAATTGTACAAACACCGGGTTTTCTTTGAAAAACCCTTTGTTGAAGTTCTGAGCATTATTCATCCTTACCTCCTTTCTTCAGTGCGTCGTGCGCCGTTTGTATGGCCTCACCAAAAGCCCTGCTGGTAATGGTGGCGCCAGTGAGCGCGTCCACGTCGCCGCCATCTTTTTTTACCTTCAATGAAAACTCATCGGGATGTTTGCTGGCAAATTGTTCGATAAATTCCGGGTCGGCCATTTTTGAGCCCAAGCCCGGCGTTTCTTTGTGTTCCAACACGGTGATGTTATGAATGGAACCTTCCGGCATAAAGCCCACCATCAACCACACATTGCCGCTGTAGCCGTTTGGTGAGTAGGTTTTCACAGCCATTCCGCTGAGCTTACCTTCCAGGTAGGCGGGAAATACCTCCAGGCTGTCTTTCAACCCGGGAATGTGTAGCGAGTATTTTTCTTCCAGGGGATTGTTGTCGTACTTTCCGAGTACCTTGTCGATAGCTTTTTGCTGCTTCAGTAGCCGGGCGGCAGCAATAGGCTCTTTGGTCCACTCATACACAAAACCAAGCGACAAGGCAGCCACCAGTGTAACGACCACTAAAGTCGCCGTCATGCTAAAATATGTTGATTCATTTTTTGCCATCCTTAGTTTGATCCGAATCTTTTAGGTTTTACATATTTGTTGATAAGCGGCACAAAGGCGTTCATGATGAGAATAGCAAACGATACGCCCTCCGGGTAGGCGCCCCAGAAGCGGATCACCATCGTCACCACTCCTATGCCAATGCCATAGATTACCATGCCCCGGTAACTCATGGGGGAGGTAACGTAGTCTGTGGCCATAAAAAAGGCGCCCAGCAATATCCCCCCCGTGAGGATATGAAACAACGGATCCATGTATTGGTCGGGATCAACCGCCCAAAATACCCCACTGAACAAGAATATGGCACCCAACATGGCTACAGGAATATGCCAGGTAATTATTTTTTTATAAAGCATATAGATAAAACCGAGCGCAAGCGCCAGACCAGAGATCTCGCCGATTGACCCGCCAATGTTACCAATGAAGAAGTCAAAATAAGGCGGTAGGTTTTGTATGACCTGCGGAATAGTTTGCCCGGCATCAAGACCCTCTTTTACAATGGCTAATGGAGTAGCACCCGAAACACCGTCTACCAGGTTCAAAGGGCTTTCCACTGGTTTGGGCCAGTTTGTCATGGGCACGGGAAATGAGATCAACAGAAATACCCTGCCCACCAGGGCCGGATTAAACGGGTTATTGCCCAGCCCGCCAAAAGCCATTTTTCCGATACCTATAGCCACCAGACTTCCCACAACGATGGCCCACCAGGGGATACTCGCCGGCAGATTAAAAGCCAGCAACACCCCCGTGATGATCGCCGAGCCGTCAAGCACAGAGATCTGCTTTTTTAGTAAAAAGCGATTGATCAGAAACTCAAATGCTACGCAGCTCGCTACCGCGTAAACAATCACCAGCAGGGCGCTGACTCCAAACACAAGTGCCGAAGCCAATAGTGCGGGTACCAGTGCGATGAGAACGCCGTACATGAGCCGGGGTACAGTTTCGGTCTGGTGAATGTGTGGTGATGGCGAAACGGTAAATAATGAAGTACTCATGATCAGGCAGATTGTTTTTTAAGAGCAGCGCCCACTTTTTTCCCCAGGCGTATGAAGTCAAGCAGTGCGCGGTTTGAAGGGCAAACATACGAACAAGAGCCACACTCTATGCAGTCGAGGATGTTGTCTGCCAGGGCACGTTCCACCAGGTCTCGTTCGCATTCAGCCATGAGCAGGTACGGCTCCAGGCCCATGGGGCACACCTCCACACACTTGCCACAGCGAATGCAAGCTTGCTGCACACCCCGCATGGCTTCTGTGTGGCTCAGTACAAGAATACCCGATGTTCCCTTGGTTACCGGCACATCCAGGCTGTTCAGTGCTTTGCCCATCATGGGGCCTCCGGCAATGACTTTTCCGGTATTTTCCGGCAGCCCGTCTCCGGCTTCTATCAAGTCGCTTACCGGCGTTCCAATTCTTACGCGCAGGTTTGCCGGCGATTTTATTTCCTTGCCCGTTACCGTCACTACCCGCTCTACCAGGGGTTTGTTTTTTTGGACGGCCTCATATACGGCAAAGGCAGTGCCTACATTATGCACAATAACGCCTACATCGATAGGCAAGCCTCCACGTGGAACCTCCCGGTTTAAAATAGCTTTGATCAGTTGTTTTTCACCGCCCTGGGGGTACTGCACCTTCAGTGCTTCTATTTTTATGGAAGGTTCGTCTTTTACCAAATCGCGAAAAAGACGGATGGCATCAGGCTTATTGTTTTCTATACCTACGAAAGCATTTTCAACGTTCAAGGCCCGCATCAGCAGGCGGATGCCTACGATGATTTCTTCCGAGTGCTCCAGCATGAGGCGGTGATCTGAAGTGAGATAGGGCTCGCATTCGGCTCCGTTTATGACCAGGTACTCAGCCTTCTTTCCCCGGGGGACGGAGAGCTTCACGTGCGCGGGAAACGTGGCGCCGCCCAGGCCCACAATGCCGGCCTCGGCAATTTTCTTTACGATATCTGTAGAATTGTAAACAAATGCCTTTTTTACCTCGGTCGTTCGGTCTATGTTTTCATCCCACTCGTCGCCCTCCACGCGGATGATCACAGCATCTCTCTTGTAGCCCGTGGCATCGAGCACCTTGTCAATTTTTGTGACCATTCCCGAAACGGAAGAGTGAATGTTGGATGAGATGAAGCCCTCGCTTACGGCAATCACTTGTCCTACTTTCACCTTGTCTCGCGGCTCTACTACCGGGCGGGCGGGTACGCCTATGTGCTGAGAAATGGGAATAGAAACCGTTTTTGGGACAGGGAGAACTTCTATCTTGCTGGTGGCGGTCAATTTGTTTTCTTGTGGATGGACTCCGCCCAGTTCGAAGGTCTTTAATCCGTTGTTCCAGAATGACAATCCCATCTTTCGTTTATTTACGTTGTTTTGTCAAATTTGCCCGGGGGCTTCGTTGATACTATTGCTATCTCCCGAATCGGCAACTGCTGCCACTTTTTCCGGGCGCTCTTTTTTTGGCGGAAAGTTCACTTCTATGATGGAGTGCGACCCGCAGACGTCCACGCATTTTCGACACAGCTTACATTTTTCACCGTCTATGTAGGCCAGGTAGTTGGTTATCGTAATAGCGCCGTATTTGCACTCCTGTTCGCATTTGGTGCAGCCTGTGCATGCAGCCTCGCACACCTTTCGCGCTACGCCACCTTTGTCTTCGTTCAGGCAGGCCACATAGATTTTCCGATCACGTTTTCCCTGGGGCCATAGTGTCATGATGTTTTTGGGACAGGCAGTCACGCAGGCATTGCAGGCGGTGCACTTTTCTTCAATTACTACCGGAAGGCCAGTCTTCTCGTCCATGTACATGGCGTCGAAAGGACAGGCATCCACGCACTCGCCAAAGCCGAGACACCCATACGTGCAACCGGTATCGCCGCCATAGAGACTTGCGGCTATGGTGCAGTTTTTCGGCCCATCGTAAATCGACGTTTTAGGACGGTACTCAAAAGACCCCGAACACCGCACCACGGCTACATATTTGGGACGATCCTCCACTTCCATTCCGAGTATCTGTCCTACATGTTGCATGGTTTCGTTTCCGCCTACCGGGCAGTGCAGGTCCGAGAGATCGCCAGCTTTCACACAGGCAACGGCAAAAGCCCGGCATCCGGGATAGCCACAACCCCCACAATTCGTATTTGGCAAAGCCTGCTCTACCTCATCTATTTTGGGGTCTTCCCATACCTTGAATTTCCGGGCCACGAGGTAAAGTATGCTGGCCGCGATGAATCCCAGTGCGGTGAGCGAAAGGACGGTATAGATGACGATAGTACTCATGACATAGTATCCTGTTTTTCCAAGTGAAAGGCGAAAGACTGTTGCAGACTTCGCCGGTAAAGTGCAAGGATGAGGTAGTAGGGAATGAGGATAAGTAAGGCAGCCAGGCCTGCGTAAAGTTCGCTATGGGAAGCGGCCCATGTGGTAAGGAAGGCTACCATCATGACCATGAAAGGCAGGATATAGCCAAAGAAGAGGGCTTTAATGCCGAGCGATTCATTGAAAGACACCGTTACCTTATCGCCGGTGGCCATGGTCACGTTTTTTGCCATCACGTCCACTACCTTTTGATCGGCCTCGGACAGGGAGCATACCGACTTCACGTGACACGATGCGCACGCAGAAATATTTACCAGCCGTACTTTGGCTATGTCGCCCTCAAAACTGCTGATGATTCCCTCGTGTTTTATGATTGTTACAGCCATCCTCAATAGGTATTCCCTTGAATTCGAGAATAAATCTACTTAGCGGCAGTCAGAAAAAGGTTGATATTCATCAGGTTTTGTGTGAAAAACAAACGCTCGGGGTATAAGGTGAGATGAAGAAATAAAAAAAGGAGTGAGACAGCCTCACTCCTTTTTATAACGGATGTTGTATCAGCAAAGCAAACCCTTAGAGTTCGCCTTTTTGTTTTAGCATTTTTTTGCTCATATCCAGTACCACCGGTGTGGCGATGAAGATAGAGGAATACGTACCTACCAATATTCCGACGAACAGAGCAAATGCGAAACCTCTTAATACCTCGCCTCCAAAAATCAGGAGAACGAGCACCACGATCAAGGTAGTGAAAGAGGTCATCACGGTTCTGTTTAGGGTATTGTTGATGGCCATGTTAAACGTATCCTTCAACTTCTCATGCGGGCGCTCGGCCAGGGTTTCCCTAATCCTGTCAAACACTACCACGGTGTCGTTAATCGAATAACCGATAATCGTAAGCATTGCCGCAATGAATACCTGGTCTATCTCAAACGATATCCCGAAAAGACGCGCTATGGCAAAGGCTGCAATCACGAACATGGTGTCGTGAATAAGGGCCACAATGGCGCCAGAGCTATACTGCCATTTTTTGAACCGGATGAGGATGTAGACAAATATGATGGCCAATGAGAATACAATAGCCCAGGAAGACGAAGTCTTGATATCTTCGGCGATCGTTGCGCCTACCTTCGAAGAACCAATAATAGAAAAATGTTGACTGTCTATTTTCGTTTCATCCGCCGTGTATTCCATCCCGGTAAACGCAGAAACGCCGCTGATAAGCTTTTGCATTACGCGCTCATCGGCTTCCGAGGAGTCGTCATTCACCTGGTAGCCAGTAGTTATTTTAAGGATATTGTCAGAGCCGTAGGTCTTGACTTCTGTACCGGCATCTTCAAACTCCGAAGTAAGCGCAACTTTCAAATCAGAGGGTACTACGCGCTGCTCAAATGCCACGATGTATGACCTTCCACCGGTGAAATCCACGCCAAAGTTCAACCCACCTTCGATGACGATGAGCACTACGCCTAACACGATCACCGAAGACGAAATCTTGTAAGGCAATCCTCTCTTCGACATAAAATCCCAGTTGATGTTAGCCAGCAAATTGGCCGAGAACGGATTGGAAAAAGAAATTTTGCTTTTGTCGCCTTTCTTTGACATCCAGGAGATGATAACCCGGGTGATAAACACCGCAGAGAAAAACGAACATACGATACCGATCATCAGGGTAGTAGCAAAACCCCTTACCGGCCCCAGACCAAAGGTGAATAGCACTACGGCTGTGAGGAAAGTGGTCACGTTGGCATCGATGATAGAGCTGTATGCCTTTTCATAGCCAAGCTCGATGGCTTTCAACAAGGGTCTTCCAAAACGAAGCTCCTCCTTTATCCTTTCAAAAATAAGCACGTTGGCGTCAACCGACATACCAATGGTGAGCAATATACCGGCAATACCGGGCAGTGTGAGTGCGGCGCTAAGACTGGGTTGCGCCAGGATTCCCAGGATAAAAAACACGTTGAATATCAGGGCCACATTGGCTACAAGCCCTCCTTTGGCATAGTAGGCGATCATGAAAATCAGTACGACTACTAAGCCCAAGATAATGGACGTTAGTCCTTGTTTAATTGCCTCTCTACCCAGGGTAGGACCCACTACAGACTCTTCCACAATACGCGCACGTGCCGGCAAGGCGCCCGCTTTCAGTACGCTTGCCAGGTCTTGCGCTTCCTGCACCGTGAAATTACCAGAGATTTGCGACTGTCCATTAGGAATAGGCTCGTTCACATTGGGTGCACTGTATACCAGGTCGTCCAGGACGATGGCTACCCGTCGACCTACGTTTTGCTCGGTAAGTCTCCTCCACTCTTTGGCTCCTGTAGCATTCATGCTCATGGAAACGGCTGGGTTGGCCCTTTCGTCCAGGGTTTGTACGGCGTTCGTCACCACTTCGCCGGTGAGGGGCGCTTTGCCATCCCGGCCTGTTCTTACTGCATACAGGTAGATGAATTGTTCATCTGAAGTACTTTCTGCTTTTTCCGGCTTATTGGCCCAAAGGAATTTTACATTGGCCGGCACATAGCCTTTCAGGTCGCCGTCCATTATTCTCTTAAGAATGCGGTTTATTTTGGCGGTGTCTTTGAGGTTTACGATTCCATAGGGGTAGCCTATCATCGACAAGAACTGCGAAAGCTGTGTATTGGTGAGCGAGTCGAGGGCAGCCTCTGAGGTGTCGGTCTCGGCATCCGCAATGGCCGAATCGGAAGCAAGACTGTCTTCCTTGTCTTCTTCACCCTGTAGCAATGCGGAGAGATCTTCCGTGCCGGATGTTTCCCCGCTATCTGCGCTAACCTCAGGACGTCTGAGTTGCTCTTCTTGCAGCAGTTTTGTGTTGATCGCTTCCATACCCTGCGAAAGCTCCTGAAGGTTCACCACTTCCAGAAATTCTAGCATGGCCACACCTTGAAGCAAGTTTCTCACCCTCTCCTGGTTTTCCACGCCTGGCAATTCTATCTGTATTCTGCCAGAACCCTGTATTCGCTGAATGTTGGGAGAAGATGTGCCAAACTGGTCTATCCTGGCCCTGATGATTTGGTAGGAGCGGTCGATTGCCTCGTCTACTTCTTCGTTGATAATCTTGAGCACTTCTTCATCGCTCATATTCCGGTTGAAGCGCTCCCTGTGGGCGGCGCTCAGAAAATAATCGACAAACTTGGCATCGGGATCTATTTCCTTCAGCGACTGGTGGAACAGGTCTACATACCTTCCCTGTCCTGTCGCGAGTTTTTCCTGGGCTTGCCTAAGGGCTTTTACCAGGTTAGGATTGTTGGGGTTTCCGCTCAGGCCTTTGATGATGTCTTCGGGAGACATTTCGAGGGTCACGTGCATACCCCCTTGCAGGTCAAGACCGAGCGAGAGCTCCGTTTCCTTTACCTCTTTATAAGTATAGGACTTGCCCAGAAAATTATAGACGGGCACATTCCAGACGGAGTCGAGATACGAGCGGGATTTTACCCAGTCTACATTCCCTAATTCATCCGTAGCAAATTCTTTTGCATCCTGCTGTATGTTTCGCGCTATAAACGTAAACTGCAGGTAGTATAAACACAATAGGGTGATAACCACCGTAATGGTAATGATGAAACCTTTATTCTTCATTTTTTAAATGTTTTGGATTGTAATATTTTTTGTCTGGCTGTGAAGTCGATGTATGCAGCGGCAGATTCAGGGTGCGTTCGGGGAGATAATAAAGTGAAATAGCGTTCTGAAATATTCGCTTGTTTCTGTGAAACCGGGGGTAGGTTTTTCTTTTGTGTTTTCCGAAATGAAAGGGAGCTCGAACGCTAATAAAATGCCCGGTTGAAACCCAATCTGTACAAGGCTGGAAATGGTCCGGTCAATTTGAATGCGCAGTTGATGCGGGTCTTCGTTTTCCTTCTCGCTATCTGCATCGAGATGTATTTCCACCTTCTGACGTTCAGCCGCAGAAAGGGCGTATACTTCCGGCATAAATACCGAAGAAACCGCCATGAAAATCCATATAAGAAATACTGTTCTTTGCATTTTTTAAGAATACGGGCAGCAAATGTAGAAATTATCCCAAAGAAAGCAATTGAAATCTGCTCTTTAGTTACCCTGATTGATTTTTGATGTTAGAAAGGCAGCTACAACTTCTGTGGCCCTGGTGCTGTCCGTTTCATTGGGAATGACGATATCGGCAAGGTAGATATAGGGTTCCAGGTAGACCTTGTAAGCCGGAAGCACGTGGTGTTGATAGCGGTAAAGCACGTCATCCAGGTCGTATCCCCGTTCGCGGGCGTCCCTTTCTATGCGGCGTTTTATTTTTACGACGTC
>CAYUJK010000019.1:0-3439 GCA_964444895.1 uncultured Roseivirgaceae bacterium | reverse complement strand
CGTATCCAGAAGTTTCTTTGCCAAAAATGTTTTTCCGGAACCGCTGCCTCCGGAAATGCCGACGAACACCGGTGGCTTCATGTGGATATTAGTCTTCAGACTTTTTTGATAAAAAACGGGTTAGCTTCTCTACAGCAATGGCCCGGTGGCTAATCTGGTTTTTCTCTTCCAGCGACATTTCGGAGAATGTGGTCTCGTGGCCTTTGGGGATGAAGACGGGGTCATAACCAAAGCCATTTACACCGTGTTTTTCTTCCGTGATCCTTCCTTGTATTGCTCCTTCAAACTGGCGGGTTTTGCCCTTTAAAATCAGGGTGATCACGGTGCGGAACTGCGCCCTGCGATCGGATTGTCCTTCCATTTCGGCCAGCAGAAGGTTCATGTTGTCTTCAGCATTTCTTTGAGGGCCCGCATACCGGGACGAGTACACGCCAGGCTTGCCATCCAGGGCTACCACTTCCAGGCCCGTGTCGTCTGCTATACAGTCTATCTCAAACTTGCGGTAGATGTATTCGGCTTTTTCAAGCGAGTTGCCCTCCAATGTTTTTTGGTTTTCGGGCAACTCGCCTTCGTGGCCTATGTCGGCAAGGCTCAGCAATTCAAAATTATCGCCCAGCTTGTTCTTGATCTCTTTGAGCTTATCGGCATTATTGGTGGCTACGCATATTTTCATGCCCCTATGTTATCAGGCCTATTGATCACTTTTTTTGAAATCTACCAGCTCTACTTCAAAGATGAGGATGCTGTTTGGTGGTATCCTTCCGCCCGACCCACTGCTGCCATAGCCAAGTTTTGAGGGAATAAACAATTTAGCTTTGGCGCCTTTACTGAGCAATGCGATGCCTTCATCCCATCCTTTGATCACACGGCCCACACCCAGCGGGAATTCGATGGGTTCACCGCGATCTACGGAGGAGTCAAATGTAGACCCGTCAGTGAGTGTGCCGGTGTAGTGTACTTTGACCATGTCGCCTGTTTCCGGCCTGTTTCCGTCGCCTTCCTGCAAAATCACATAGCTAAGACCCGACTCTGTCGTTTCATACGCTACACCTTCGGCGGCAAGCAGGGCCTCCATTTCTACCTTTTGCTCTTCAAATTCTGCGTTTTCTTTTTCCTCCATGTAAGCTTCGAATTGCTCCGGGTCAAAAACATGTGCTACTTTAAACCGGGTATACACACTGCTTTCGCCTTTTATGGTGTCAGGAAGCGGCATCTGGAAAGATTTCTCGTAGATGTCAGAAGCTTTGAATTTGAAAATGGCGCTGTCGCCTTCGTCCATCATCCTAAGGGCCAGCACCAGCGGAGTGGTATCGGCCATGAGCTGCTGTGACACACGGATGATACCGGGCATCCCGCCCGACTGCTCTGCTGACGAGAACATGAGTACATCGTCATTGTAGTAGTCGGCATAAAACAGCACAAATTTGTCGGTTTCAATAGGTGTTCCTTCATTGTCCACGATGAATTTGTATTCAAATCCATCCTCCGACTTTTTATAGTCCTGGCAGGAAAGTAAAAACATGGCCAGTATAACCTGGCAGGCGATCATTAATTTTGTTTTCATGAGGTGTATTCTTTTTTAAGATCTTTATTGAGTAAGTGTTTATATTTAGGAAGCAGTGCCAGAAATTTTTTCACCGTTTCTTCCAAAGTCAACTTAGTGCGGCCTCCGGCAGCATTTTGATGTCCTCCACCGTCAAAATTTTCCCTGGCAAATTCATTTACCGAGAAATCTCCTTTGGAGCGTAACGACAGGTTGATTCCATCTTCTCTTTCGGTGATCAGGCAAGCCAGTGCAATTCCCTTAATGGAAAGCGCGTAATTTACCAGGCCCTCGGTATCGCCTGTTTTTGAGTTGAATCGTTGCAATTCCGACCTACTGATGGCAAAAAAGGCGGTATTATACTCCGGCAATATAGTAAGCCTTTCGCTAAGCGCAAAACCAATGAAACGAATGCGGTCAATGGAGTTGTTATCATAAATAAGCTTGCCCACTTTAGATACATCCGCACCGATTTCCATAAGTTCTGCGGTGATGATATGCACGTTTTTGTTGGTATTTGGGTGCTTAAATTGACCCGTGTCTGTCATGATGCCTGCATAGAGTGCTTCGGCAATATCAACATCTATGAGGTGTTTGTCGCCTAATTTCACAACGAGGTCGTATACAAGCTCGGCAGTGGCGGCGGCCTCTGTACTCCAGTATTCGAACTCCGCAAAATCTTCCGGCTCCAGGTGATGGTCTATGAGAACTTTGATAGCCTTCGAATCACGCACTTTTTCCCCCAGCGAATTGATCCTCTTCAGGCAGTTGAAATCCAGGCAAAAAATGAGATCGGCATCAGCCACCAGTTGGTTTGCTACTGCTTCATTTTCTTTTTTCTCATAGTTAATTACTTCGTCATTTCCCTTCATCCAATGCAGAAAATCGGGATAGTCGGAAGGAGTAATCACCGATACCTGGTGTCCTTTCTTTTTGAGAAGTCCTGCCAGGCCGAGCGATGAACCCAGTGCGTCAGCATCGGGCTTGTAGTGAGTAACGATCACTACTTTTTTCGGAGAATTGACGAGAAGTTTGAATTGATTGAAATCGCGCATACGCATAGTCCCGGTGTGATGGGAAAGTAATTTGCAAAGCTGCGAATAAATTTTTTAAAAAGAAAAGAATAATACTTCCTGCTGTCGCAATTTGCAATATTGGTCGTAAAATATTCAATATTTGGCAACGAAAAAGGGGTTTTTTGACACTGGAGCAAATGAAACAGGCGTGTGAGCGCAATTTTCGCAACGGCATATCTTGTCTTTCAAATATTACTTTTATCATCTTTTAAAGTCTCATTTATTTCTATTTTTGCAGCCGATTACAAACAAAATATCTTAATAATGAGCAATATCACATTCACGATGATCAAGCCGGAGGCTGTGGCAGAAGGCAACATAGGAGCCATTACGAAAATGATCGAAGAGGCGGGTTTCAGAGTAGTAGCTATGAAAAAAACTCAGCTGACCAGTGAAAGAGCCGGGCAGTTTTACGCCGTTCACAAGGAAAGGCCTTTTTACAATGACCTTTGCAAATACATGTCTTCAGGTCCGATAGTCGCTATGGTATTGGAAAAGGAAAATGCTGTGGCCGATTTCAGAAAACTGATCGGAGCTACCGACCCCACCAAGGCAGAAGAAGGTACCATTCGAAAATTATACGCAAAGTCTATCGAGAAGAATGCCGTTCACGGCTCGGATTCTGATGAAAACGCCGCCATAGAAGCGGGCTTCTTTTTTTCGGTTACGGAAAGGTTTTAACCGGGCGTAGCTAATAGAAGTCTTTTCGGGCCGGACTATTTCGTTATTTAGGTGTCTTTTTGAAAAAAACCCTGCGTATCCACCTGGGTAGAAATATTACTCCCAGGATGAGGTAGGGATAGAACGTAAGTATGCGCCA
>CAYUJK010000018.1:10534-19747 GCA_964444895.1 uncultured Roseivirgaceae bacterium | reverse complement strand
TTTACATGAGATACCTACCGGCAGAATGGAATCCTCAATCAGCGATTTTGATCGCCTGGCCGAATGAACATACAGACTGGAATGAGAATCTCAACGAAGCCAGGGAATGTTATAAACGCCTGGCCCGTGCCATCGCTGCGCGGCAGAGGTTAGTTATTCTCGTTCACGACGAAGAGTTGGTGAGAGCTGAGCTTGGCGAAATATATAACGATAATGTAACCCTGGTGAGGGCGGACTACAACGACACCTGGACCCGCGATTTCGGTCCGATTACGGTATACGACAAGGGTAAGCCCATCATGCTGGATTTTAAATTCAATGGCTGGGGCGAAAAGTTTGACGCCGCGCTTGACAACTCGGTGCCCGGCCAGCTAAAGGAGTCGGTTTTTGGAAACATCCCCCTGGAAGATCACTCTTCCTTTGTGTTGGAAGGAGGGAGCATTGAATCTGACGGCCTGGGCACGCTGCTCACTACCTCACACTGCCTGATGGCCAAAAATCGCAACCAGCCCATGACACGTGGAGAGATCGAAGCGTATTTAAAAAAGTCGCTAGGCGCCAGCAGGGTGCTGTGGCTCGACTACGGCTGGCTGGAAGGTGATGACACGGACGCCCACATTGATACCCTCGCGCGATTTTGTAATGAGCATACCCTGGCCTATGTGAAATGCGAAAACCGGGATGACAAACACTTTTACGATCTTTCTGATATGGAAGAGGAGATAATGAAATTGCGAATGGCAGATGGAAACCCATATAAGTTAGCACCGCTACCCATGCCTGATGCTATTTATGACCCGGATGGCAAGCGGCTCCCGGCCACGTATGCTAATTTTCTGATCATCAATGACGCGGTATTGTTGCCGTTTTACAACTGCCCGCAAGATGAAGTGGCCTTGCAGCGTCTTACTACCCTCTTTCCCGACAGGGAGGTGATCGGGATCAATTGCCTGCCGCTCATTAAGCAGCATGGCTCGTTACATTGTATTACTATGCAAATACCGGAAGGAATATAGGGATGATCGAAAAAATAAAAGTAGGAATGGTTCAGCAGTCAAATACGGCTGCGCTGAACGACAACCTGGAAAAGCTTACGAATAATATTAGGGAATGCGCTAAATCGGGCGCACAACTGGTGGTGCTGCAGGAACTTCACAACAGCCTGTATTTTTGCCAGACCGAAAGTCCTGATGTGTTCGACCTGGCAGAGCCCATTCCCGGACCCTCCACTGAGCACTATGGCAAACTCGCAGCTGAGCTGGGCATTGTGCTGGTAACGTCACTCTTTGAGAAGCGCGCAAAAGGACTCTACCACAACACGGCGGTGGTGTTTGAAAAAGACGGCTCTATGGCCGGCATGTACCGCAAAATGCACATTCCCGACGACCCGGCCTATTACGAAAAGTTTTATTTCACCCCCGGCGATCTGGGCTTTGAGCCCATCGATACTTCAGTGGGGAGGTTGGGTGTGCTGGTTTGTTGGGATCAGTGGTTTCCCGAGGCCGCGCGTCTTATGGCGTTGAAAGGCGCTGAGGTGCTCATTTATCCTACTGCCATTGGCTGGGAGTCAACCGATGGAGACGATGAAAAGCAGCGACAAAAAGACGCCTGGGTGACCTCGCAACGGGGACACGCGATTGCCAATGGCTTGCATGTGATTTCGGTGAACCGTGTGGGGTATGAGGCAGACCCCTCAGGCGTTACCAATGGCATCTCGTTTTGGGGCAATAGTTTTGTTGCCGGGCCGCAGGGAGAAATAATCTCGGCAGCTTCAAATGATCGGGAGGAGAATCTATTGGTAGATGTGGACTTATCGCGTACGGAGGCCGTGCGCAGAATGTGGCCTTTCTTCCGTGATCGCCGCATAGATGAGTTTGGCGGCCTGCTGAAGCGCTATGGGAAATAGAGTTGTTTGATAAGAATGAAAAGCGCCCGGCGATAACTACGTTTTCACCGCACGATATCAAGGGCTTTGGCTACTTCCAGAATTCGTCATCTGTGTTGTCTACAAAAGGACTTTCCTGGTGCACTCGGTTGACCATCTCTAACTGCTCTTCACTGGCGGTTTCCTGTATTTTAGGGAAAAGTTCGCGCTCCTCGTAGCGAATGTGGCGTTCCAGTTCGTCTTCAATACGACTCAGCGATTTTTCTACTTCTTCCTCGCCGGTAAAAAGGCGCTTCAGCCGGCGGTGTTCTGCCATCGCTTTTTTTATCATTTGGTGGTTCATGCCCAGTAGGGGAAAAATATGCTGCTCTTCCACCTCAAAGTGGGCCTCTATATGCTCACTGTAAAACCACTCTACATATTTCTTTATTCTTTCCGGCGAGACGTTTTTGGATAGCCCGGTTCGTATTTTCCAACACAGTAAAAGACCGTGGTGGTGCTCACGGCTTAGTGGCTGTAGTGCTTCGTGTCGTTTCATATTTCTTTATGTTTTGTCTTGTTCTAATTAACTAAGTGGACTAAGGTTATTGTTTCGGAAATATTCGATTTTGTAGTGAAACATTTCAGCCATTTTCTGCGCCCGCCACTTGGCCTCGTCAGCTTTCTCCCCTTTGAAGTGCTCATCGATGGTTTGGTAGAACAACAAAAGCCAGCGCTCAAAATGTTCCTTACCTACAGGAAGTTTTGCATGAGGTGGAAAAGGCATGCCGCTGTAGGTGTGTTCTCCTAACAGCACCGTTTGCCAAAACCGGTACATTTTCTCCAGGTGAGTCGGCCAGTTGTCGCCGATCACATGGTTGAAAATATTTTTCAATAGCTCGTCTTTTCGGACTTTTCCGTAAAAGGCGTCTACCAACACCCGGATGTCCGCGATGGATATAATTTCTTTCGTCATCTTTTTAAAAACGTTAAGCCCACTTCCAGGCCGGTGGCCAGTTCGTACAGGCTGGTGCTTTTCAGCATGTTTTTCAGGTCTGTTCGGATGGCGGCAAATTTGTGGTGTAGCGGGCATGGCTGACGGGCGTTGCATTCTTTTAGCCCCAGTCCGCACCCTTCGTAAATGGCGTTTCCGTCGATGGCAAACACGACATCCTGCAGCCGGACGGAGTCAATCTTTTCCCTGGTTATGCTGAAGCCGCCTACCTGCCCCTTGGAGGATTCTACTACCCCGCTGCGCGCCAGTTTTTGCAGAATCTTGGCTGTAAATGCCTCGGGCGAGTCTATTTCCCGGGCGATATCTTTCAAGCTCACCCGGCTGCCTTCAAGTGATTTTAGTGCGATGTACACAGTGGCCCGAATGGCGTATTCACAAGCTTTTGAAAACATTTGCCAGGGTTTGTTGGCAAAGATAAAAAATAATTTTTAATTCGGACAAAAATATCCGAATTAAAAATCTACACGACTTTGTGCATCGCAAAGGGGTAATCACAGAAAATAATTGTGCTATATTATCCTGGTTTTGTCAAGGCAGATTTTCTGCTTATTTATGAAAAAAAGACAAATGAAGTGTTTGATTAATAATGCTCATTGGAAATTTGTCAATAAAATTGGGAAAAAATTGTGTCTTCGTTGTAAAAAATTATCAAATTAGAGTATGAACAAATTCTGGATTATCACTGCCTTTTTTAACCTGGTTGTGGCGGCGAGTATGGGGGCTCTACTCCGTCTTGCTCATGTGCAGGAGGTGTCTTGGTTGAATTTCAAAAATATGATGCATGCCCACTCTCATGTGGCCATGCTGGGCTGGGCATACCTTACCTTGTTTGCTATGATATGGTTTTGGTTTCTTTCTGAAGAACGCAAAAAGAAGATCAAGTACCAGCGGCTGTTTTGGATTACCCAAGTAGCCGTGTTAGGCATGATGTTCAGCTTTCCCTTTCAGGGTTATGGAGCTGTGTCCATCGCATTTTCTACACTGCATATTTTCTGTAGTTACGTGTTTTGTTATTGGATATGGCGGGAGAGCAGGTTGTCAGATAATCATGCGGGTCTGCTACTTCGCTCCGCGCTGGTATGGATGGCGCTTTCGACAGCAGGCGTGTGGGCCATGGGTCCGGTAATTGCTACTGCGGGACGCACCTCTGCCATGTACCATATAGCGATCCAGTTTTTTCTCCATTTTCAATTCAACGGCTGGTTTACCTTTGCCGTGCTGGCGCTGCTTTTCAACGAGCTTCGAAAGCTGAACGTCAGCTATAGCGCTGCTGTCTTTCGCTGGTTCTATGGTCTTTTGGTCACGTCCTGTATACTCACATTTACCCTCTCCGTTACCTGGTCCAGTCCGTACCAGGCGCTCTTTTATGTCAATGGTGTAGGGGTATTGGTGCAGGTAGCAGCATTGATCGTCTTCCTGTACTTAATAAAGGGTGTCAAAAGGGAGTTTATGGCGGGCGTGCATCCGTTTATACGTGCATTCTACTTTCTGGCGCTGGTCTCGTTTGCCATCAAGATCCTGGTACAGGCAGCTGTAGTGATTCCCGATGTTGCCGTGATCTCCTACACTATCCGTCAGTTTGTGGTGGGTTTCATTCACCTCATCATGTTAGGCTCTATTACCTGCTACCTGGTAGCCCTTGTGGCCCGTATGGGCTACGTTAACGTTGGCCAGCCGATTTCGCGCTGGGGGATGTCGCTACTGGCGTTGGGGTTCATTCTTTCAGAAATATTGTTGTTTTCGCAGGGCTTGTTTTTCTGGCTCTTATGGGGATTTATCCCCGGATACTACGAAATACTGTTCGCCGTCACCCTACTTGTTCCGCTGGGTTTACTCCTGCTGATGCCGGGAATAATCCGTGGCCGCAGGATAGTATCCCTGGCAACATGATTAGGATCATAAACGCTAAAAAATATTCCGTACTAATTTCAACCTAAATTTATATCAATATGAAGAACGTTAAAATATACTCTCTTTTTCTGTTAGCGGCCGTGTGCTTTGCCTGCGGTTCGGGCGACAAAAAACAAGCCGAATCATTTGCGCCACCGGCAGAGCCCGAGGTAGCGCCATCCATCAAAGAAGGCAAGGGTGTTGGTGAAATCAAAAATGTGGAACTCACCGACCCACTGGAGGAAAGCATGGTAAAAAAAGGCAAGGCCATTTACGACATGAAGTGCTCAGCCTGCCACAAACTCACGGACCAGCGCGTAGTGGGCCCCGGTTTTCAGGGCGTAACAAACCGCAGAAAGCCGGAGTGGATTATGAACATGATTACCAATGTGGATGTGATGCTCGACGAAGACCCCACTGCCCAGGCCTTGCTGGAAGAATGTCTTACTCGCATGCCTAATCAAAATGTATCGATAGGCGATGCAAGGGATATCCTTGAATTCCTGCGAAGCAATGACCTCGAAAAAGCCGGTGAGAAAGACGGCGCCATTTGACAACCCATCTAAACTGTAAATATTATGACACGAATTATCAAACCTTTATTGTCCTTAGCCCTGGTTGTGCTGGTGGCAGCAGCCTGTGGTAAGCGCGACGCAGCGCAGGTGGTACATGGAGATGCCGCCCAGCAGGCTTATGTGAAGCCAGGTGAATACGACGAGTTTTATGCTTTTCTGTCCGGCGGTTTCAGCGGGCAGATTACGGTGTATGGTCTTCCTTCGGGAAGATTGCTGAAAGAAGTGCCTGTGTTTTCGGTGTATCCGGAGAATGGATATGGATACAGTGAAGAAACCAAAGCCATGTTCAACACATCCTTCGGCTTTGTGCCCTGGGACGATTCGCACCACATAGAGTTATCGCAAACCAACGGCGAGTTTGACGGCCGGTGGCTTTTCGTAAACGGAAACAATACCCCGAGGATCGCCAGGGTAGACCTGAAGACATTTGAAACGGTGGAGATCATCGAAATTCCGGGAGTAGCGGGGCTGCACTGTGCGCCCTTTATTACTGAAAACTCCGAATACCTGGTGTCGGGCACGCGTTTTAGCGTTCCCATTCCTCAACAGGACGTGTCTATTGATACTTACAAGGAAAATTTTAAAGGATTGATCAACTACGTATCCGTTGACCCCGACCATGGACACATGGAGCTGGATTTCCAAATCCTGATGCCGGGATTCAACTACGACCTGGCCCGGAACGGAAAAGGCAAATCGCATGGCTGGAGCTTTTTGACTACGTATAACTCCGAGCAAGCCTATTCACTCTTGGAAGTAAATGCTTCCCAAAAAGACAAAGACTTGATGGCTATTGTAAACTGGAAAAAAGCGGAAGAGTACATTCAGCAGGGAAAATTTGAAGAAAAGGAAACTTCCTATTTTCACAACGTTGTAGACGAATCGACGCACATCGCTTCTTCTACGGAGAAAAAGAAAACCAAAATCCTGAATCCAGCTGATTGCCCCGATATGGTGTACTTTATTCCCGTGCCCAAGTCGCCCCACGGATGCGATGTGGACCCTACAGGAGAATACATCGTGGGCAATGGCAAGCTTTCCGCCGATATGTCGGTCTATTCGTTTGACAAAATCCAGGAAGCCATTGCTAACAAAGATTTTGATGGCGAAGTAGACGGCATACCCGTGATTCGCTACGAAGCTGGCTTGCATGGTATCGTGGTGAAGCCGGGTTTAGGGCCACTACACACCGAATTCGATGGAAAAGGAAATGCTTATACCACATTCTTTATCTCGTCAGAAGTAGTGAAATGGGATGTGGAAAGCAAGGAAATATTGGACAGACAGCCTACCTTCTACTCGCCCGGACACCTGGTGATTCCTGGTGGAGAAACACGCAAGCCCTACGGCAAGTACCTGGTGGCGATGAACAAAATAACCAAAGACCGCTATTTGCCCACTGGCCCGGAGCTGGCGCACTCGGCGCAGCTTTTCGATATCAGCGGCGATAAGATGAAGCTCATCCTCGACTTCCCCACCAAGGGCGAGCCGCACTACGCGCAAGCCATACCGGCGGAGAAAGTTCAGCCTAATTCGATAAAATTTTATAGTATAGAAGACAACAATCACCCACATGCTACGAAGGGAGAAGGTCTTACCCGCGTAGAGCGAAATGGCTCGGAAGTTCACGTGTACATGACCGCTATTCGCAGCCACCTGGCCCCTGACAACATCGAGGGGATAAAAGTGGGGGATAAAGTGTACTTTCACGTGACCAACCTGGAGCAGGATTGGGATGTGCCCCACGGCTTTGCTATTCAGGGTGCTACGAATGCCGAGTTGCTCGTTATGCCCGGGCAAACACGCACCTTGCTGTGGGAGCCACAGCGGGTGGGGGTTTTCGCCTTCTACTGCACCGACTTTTGCTCTGCGCTGCACCAGGAAATGTCTGGCTATGTCAGGGTGTCGCCCAAAGGCTCCAACATTGAGTTGAAATGGGGGCTCAACGAAGAATTGCGAAGCAAAGAGCAGGCCGCCAACGACTTTTACGAAAAGGCGCGGGCCCTGGCCGATAAGCAATAATCTACACACATTCAGTCGCCGGGCGCTTAGTAGCCCGGCGACTTTCATATTCAAACCTTAATCTTCGAACGCATGGCAAAATCGCGGCTGTTCATGTTGATTGCCCTGGCCGGTCTGGTGGGGGTTTTTCTAGCGCCTTTGTGGCAGATCACCCTGGAGGCAGCACAGTTTCCGGGAGGACTTACCCTGCACATCTGGATCAATAAGCTGTCGGGAAGCAGTAAACACATCGTACAAAACATTAACATCCTTAACCACTACATAGGCATGCAGAAGATCGAGCCGGACTCGATTCCTGAGCTTCGCTACTTTCCCTATGTAGTATATGGTATGATGGCCCTGGGATTGCTGGCAGCCTGGCTCAACAGGGCCTGGGGCTACCTGGTCTGGGCAGTGTTGCTCATGGCTCTGGGTGCATTGGGAATTTACGATTTTTACCTGTGGCTATATGACTATGGCACCAACCTGGATCCTACGGCGCCTATCAAAGTGCCAGGTATGACCTACATGCCGCCGCTAATTGGCGAAAAAGAACTGCTGAACTTTAAAGCACATTCTTATCCGCACTGGGGCTCAGCCTTTCTGGCTTTGGCTACCGGTATGGCGGTGTTGGCCTTTTGGGTGAGGAGGAGGACCAATAAACAGTGAAAGATACTGGCAGAGATGAGTAGGTATTGATAGAAATTGATATAAAATTCCAAATTTGGAAAACATGAAACCCCATACACTTCTTTACTTTCTTGTACTCACTCCCCTTTTTTTGACGGGTTGCAAGGTAGAGCCTGAAGCCATCCAGTTTGGCAGTGATCACTGCGCATATTGCAAGATGACCATCAGCGACAGCAAGTTTGGTGCAGAGTTGGTCACGAAGAAAGGACGTATTTACAAGTTTGATGCAGTGGAGTGCATGGTGCCTTTTATGATGGAAAACCCAAGTGAATACGCCCACATCATGGCGGTGGCGTACGACGAGCCCGGAGAGTTGCTTCCTGTAGAAGAAACCCATTTTTTGATAGCAGATGAGATCAGGAGTCCTATGGGCGCTAATCTGGCCGTGTTTAAGGACAGCCTGAAGGGGCTGGAGTTGTTTCCACTGAGCAAAGCCTATTCCTGGGAAGATTTGAAACTATATTTTGCGCCTTAGTAAAAATGAATAGGGGAAAGCAGTATTGGGTTCTGGTTCTCACGGTGCTTTTCAGCCAGGTATCGGCGTTGGCGGCTACCTGGCAGGTAAGTCCGGGCGGCAGTTTGTCTTCGGTGAAGGAAGCTGTGCACCGGGCCAGTCCCTTTGATACTATTGCGGTGCATGGGGGTACTTATGCCGAAAACCTCATTGAGATCAATAAGCCCTTGGTGCTGTTGGGCTTTGATAATCCGCTGATCGATAGCCGGGGTGGTGATGAGATCTTCGTTGTTACGTCCGATTCCGTTACCATCAGCGGGTTTCGCCTCGAAAATATAGGTGTCAGCTTTACCAAAGACCGTGCAGCGATACGGCTTAATCGTGTGAACAACGTAACGGTTGAAAACAACCAGTTGAAAAATACATTCTTTGGTATTTACCTCCAGTACAGCTCAGATTGTTTCCTCATCGGAAATACCGTCATAGGCAACGAAAAGGATGAAGCCAGCGCCGGGAATGCTATTCACGTATGGAAGGCCGATCGCATTCTGGTGCTGAACAACGTGGTGCACCATCATCGCGACGGCATTTATTTTGAATTCGTGAACCAGAGTCTGATCAAAGGCAACGACAGCCGGCACAACCTCCGATACGGCCTGCATTTCATGTTTTCGAATGAAGATGTTTATGAAAACAACGTCTTCAGCTCAAATGGTGCCGGTGT
>CAYUJK010000018.1:0-10434 GCA_964444895.1 uncultured Roseivirgaceae bacterium | reverse complement strand
CAACTGATACCTGAACAATTGGTGGACGAAAGTCCAAAAATGAAGCCTTACCGATATGATTAACATAGAACGTGTATATAAATCCTACGGCAAACAGCGGGTGCTGAGCGATGTAAACCTTGATTTTGCTGCCGGACAAAGTGTGGCACTCATAGGACCTAATGGGTCCGGAAAAACCACACTTATCAAAATAATACTGGGGATGGTAATTCCTGACGCCGGGGAGGTGAGGGTAAAAGACGCTTCGATCAGCGGCCACTGCCGGTATCGAAAAGATATCGGGTATATGCCCCAGATCAGCCGTTTTCCTGATCAGATGAGCGTAGATCAACTTTTTGACCTGATGAAGAGCATAAGAGGCGACGTCTCTCCGCAACAGTATGACCTGCGGCTTTACGAAGCTTTTGAGATAGGAGGTTGGGCACGTAAAAAATTGGGCACACTCTCTGGAGGCATGCGGCAAAAGGTGAGCGCTGCGCTGGCATTTTTGTTTGATCCTGAGATACTCATCCTGGACGAACCCACCGCTGCTCTGGATCCCGTTTCCAATGAAATTTTTAAAGAAAAATTGAAAGCCGCTATCGACGCCGAAAAACTTGTTCTCATCACTTCGCACATCCTGAATGAGTTGGATGAGATCACTACCCACGTAGCCTACCTAATGGAGGGGAAGGTGCGGTTTTACAAAAGCCTGGAAGATTTAAAAAGCGAAACTTCTGAATCCCGGCTCAATCGAATCGTGGCGCGCTTAATTAAAAAGGAAGAAGAGTATGTTTAAGATCACTGGTTTTATTGTTCGCGACCTTGCCCGCAATTGGGTTGTTCTCTTTTATACAGTCTTTTTGGCGGCTGCCACGTTTGGCTTTTTCATGATGGATGGCCACCCCGACAAGGTGTTGTTGGGTGTCCTCAGTGTGGTGTTGCTGGCCGTGCCCATGGTTTCGATCATTTATTCTACTATTTACTATTACAATTCTTATGAATTTATAGGCATGTTGCTGGCTCAGCCGATCCGGCGGCATACTTTGCTGCTGAGCATCTTTTTGGGGCTTTCAACGGTTTTTGGGGCGGCTGTTGTACTGGGGCTCGGCGTGCCCTTGTTGATCGTCAACGCCTCCTGGCAGTCGCTCTACTTGCTGGTCGTGGCATTGTTGCTGTCGGTGGTGTTTACCGGCCTGGCCCTTTTAGGGGGGCAGTGGACACGCGACAAAGCCAGAGGAATGGGCATTTCGGTGTTTCTTTGGGTCTACTTTGTGCTCCTGTTTGACGGCATTGTGTTGCTGTTGATGTATAACTTCAGCGAATATCCAATTGAGCGATTCGTGCTGTACATATCCTTTCTCAACCCCGTAGACCTGGGGCGCATCCTGGTGTTGATGCAAACAGAGGCTTCAGCCCTGATGGGCTATAGCGGAGCCGTTTTTCAAAAGTTTTTCGGGCACTGGGGGGGCAGTGTTTCCAGTATGGCAATTCTGCTCTTGTGGGCAGTTCTGCCACTGTCGCTGGCTTTGATGATCTTCAGAAGGAAAGACCTGTAGTTTATCCACAACTATTAGCCGGGTTGTGGATAAATAAATTTACTCCATCGCGGCCAATCTTCGGAGCAAGAATTTATCTTTGCTAATTATTTTTTTTCAAAGAACACGTAGCGTTGTCACCTTTTCTCAATTAATGTTAGACAAAAATTTATACAAGTTTTATCTGTCCTATCGCCTGAATGGCGAGGTGTTGGTGGAGTGGGTAGAAGGCATCAACCTGCGGCATGCCAAAGACAAGGTGCTTTTTCAGTATCCCGATGCTACTGACCTTATGGACTGGACAAACGAAAAAAAAGAAGACCTTGAGCGCTACCTGGACAAGATGGTGGCCTTGAAGGAAAGCATCACGCGAAAGGCCGAAGGGCACGAGTAAGAAGCTTTAGGGCGGTGTCCTCGTCTAAAATTCAAGGATATCGTCTGTATTCAATTTTTTTCCCAATACATTGAGCACATCTCCCCGTTTGTAGATTCTTGTTTCCGAATAGTCATTTCTTACCGGTAGTGTAGTCGCCAAAATTTCAATACTCACTAAATCGATGCTTATTTTATTTCATAGCATGTAGCTTTTCGATAATTTAGCGAGCTTTAAACAATCGCCTTGATGAGTGCAAAAAAAACCATTTTACTCCTGTACGGAGGTAAGTCCGTAGAACACGAAATATCTATTCGGTCGGCCAGGAATGTATTTGATAATATTGACAAAGGATCCTATGAGGTCGTGCTGGTGGGGATAGATAAAGAAGGCGTGTGGCGCCTTAACGGTGAAGTCAGTAGTTCCCTGAGCGACGGCGAAAAGGTGTCTGCCGTTCCCTCGGCAGGGCAGCCCATGCTCATCAGTTTAGAGAATCACCGCCTAATTCCCTTTGATATTGCATTTCCGGTGCTCCACGGTACGGACGGCGAAGATGGCGGGGTGCAGGGCATTTTTAAGGCTTACAATGTACCGCTGGTGGGTTGTAACGTGCTCGGGTCAGCAGTATCTATGGATAAGATTCTCTCCAAGAAGGTGCTGAAGGCTTCAGGCGTACCCGTAGCAGACTTCCTCTACTTCAGCCGAAATGAGGCAGATCGCTTCGATTACCGTGCGGTGGTAGCAGCCTTGGGGAGTCCGTTTATGATCAAAGCGGGGGCGTTGGGTTCTTCGGTTGGCATTTCTAAAGTGAACAACGAGCCTCAATACCGCGAAGCCCTCGACGAGGCCTTTCGGTACGGCAGCCAGGTATTGATCGAAAAATATGTGAAAGGCCGTGAGCTGGAGTGTGGCGTTATGGGTAACGAGAATCCTGTGGCCACCTACCCGGGGGAGATAGTGTTGAAAAAAGACTATGAATTTTATACGTACCAGGCCAAATACCAGGACGACGATGCAATAGACATCGTAATTCCCGCCCGTGTAGATGATGCTATCGCCGGGCAAATACGCGACTACTGCGTAAAGGCCTACACGGCCCTCTGCTGTAATGACTACGCCCGGGTTGACCTGTTTTTGTCTGAGAATAACGAGGTTATAATCAATGAAATAAATACCATCCCCGGTTTCACCAGTGTGAGTATGTTTCCCATGCTCTGGAAAAATATGGGTGTTTCATATCCAGATTTGATCAGCAAGCTCATTGAATTGGCCGAAACCCGCTGGAAAAAACAAAATGAATACCTGACACACTACGATAAGGCATAGCTTTTATAAGAATACAAAAATTCATACGTTTGATTCCCGTAGTAAATTGGGAGCATGCGCCGGATGAGGCTACTTTCAAAAGGCGTAGTTTTTGGTTCAACATTCTGATATTCCCCGATGAAGAAAATTAACTTTTCAGGTGTTTTTAAGGAGTATTCCTGGAAGACCCTTGGAATACATGTAGGTTTGATGATTACCCTGGGGCTGATCGTCGTACTCGTATTCTTTTTTGCCTATTTGCCTGCCGCCACTAATCACGAGCAGACCCTGACTGTGCCAAATCTTGAGGGGATGAGTTATGACGACCTCGACGATTTTTTGAGCAAAAGAGGCCTTAGGTTTGAAGTGTTTGACTCGGCATACTCGTCCATTTACCCACCCCTTACGGTGTTGAAGCAGTATCCCGAATCGGGAGCATTGGTAAAGGAAGGTCGCAAAATATACGTGACCGTAAAGGCGCGGGAACCTCAAAAGGTTAAAATGCCCCCCCTCATTGATGGTTCTCTGAAAAACGCCGAGCTGATCTTAAAGAGCTATGGCCTGAAAAGAGGAAAGATCACCTACAAGCCCGACCTGGCCGCTAATGCCGTGCTGGAGCAGTGGCACGAAGGCGAGAAAATACCCAGTGGCGCCACGGTGTCCAAAGGCTCTACTATTGATCTGGTAGTAGGCGATGGGTTTGGAAACCGGCAATTTGAAGTAGGGCAGTTTGTGGGAAGAAATATTGAAGATGTCGAATTTGCCTTGTCAGGGCAGGGGCTCAACACGGGCTCGGTAATCATACAGATTGTGGATGAGGATGAGTTGCTTTCCATAGCTAATGATCACGGACATACCGACTTTGCGGATATCCTTGAGTCGGGCATGGTGATCAGGCAGAATCCGCCGCCCGGCGCCACGGTGCGTCTTGGCGATATCGTGGATATCTGGATAGGTGTTCTAAATGAAGAGGATAGCCTGAAAATACTTCACCGGCACGATCCGCTCTGAAAAAGCACAAAATGATGAGAGGATCACGGTACATATTTGCGATTTTACTGCTTGGAGCGTTCCATGCAGGCCACGCACAATGGACCGTGAAAAAGCTACCGGGGCAGTCGCGAAAATCCCAACACCTTCGAACCGCCGAAATAGACAGCACAACCCTCTCACTTCCGTTCTGGAACGACTTCTCACAAAGCCGCCACTTCCCGGATTCCACACACTGGATGAACAGCGACCATGTGAACATCTCCCCGGGGGCAGCCATCAATCCGCCTTCTCTGAACGTAGCTACTTTTGACGGAGTAGACCAGTATGGCATGCCCTACAGTACTGAGCCTCTGGCCTATGGCCGTGCCGACGCCCTCACCAGCCGCTTTATCGACATGCGCGAGGCCGACGAGGCGACAACTTATCTTACCTTTTATTACCAGGCTGAGGGCTTAGGAGAACTTCCCGATACGGACGACTCCCTGAGCCTGTTCATTCGGAACGACCTGGGCGACTGGGTGAAGGCGTGGAACATCTCCGGGGGTGAAATGGCCAGTACCGGGGAGTTTGAATTTGCCAGTGTGAAAATAGAAGCCCCGGAGTTTTTTCACGAGTATTTTCAGTTTCAGTTTGTAGCCTACGGACGGCTGTCGGGGCCGTACGATGCCTGGCATGTGGACTATGTGCTGCTAAACGACGATCGTACGGACAATGACTTTATTACAGATGACAGAGCCCTGGCCACCCCTCCATCCTCGGTTTTTAAAAAGCATACTTCCGTGCCGTATGCCCACCTGATGCACGACCCCACTTTGTACCTGGGAACAGTAAAAGCCGGTTTTTTCAACTTGCATGATCAGGTGCAGCCGGTGAACTACTCCGCGCTACTCCGTGAGCAGGGTAGTGGAAATCTCGTGGGCAATATATACTTGGATTCTGTGGCCAATCCCACTCCTGAACCCCGGCAGCGCCGTGAATTTTTCACGCAAACCGTACCGGCAGCGCTGTTTGAGGGAATTGGAGACTCGCTCTACCTGGAGGTGTTTTTTTTCATCAACTCCGGAGACAGCATCAGGCCGGGAATGGACAGCATCGACTTTAAGGTGAATGATACGGCTTCTTTTGCTTTCAGCGTTCATGAAGACCTCGCCTATGACGATGGCTCAGCCGAGTATGGAGCCGGACTGAACAGCACGCGGGCGCAACTGGCCTACCGATTTTACACGCCCGTAGAAGATCAGATCACCGGATTGAAAATCTATTTTCCGAATTTTGGCGAAACCTCTGGTTCTCCTTCCATCGTGTTGAAAGTATGGGATCACCTCGATGATGATAGTGGGCTGAAATTTTCGCAGGAAACCATTGCCCAAACCTCTTTCGAACAGAATGAATTTATCTATTACAAATTTTTCAGACCCGTGGCAGTGTCTGATACATTTTACGTAGGCTACGAACAGCTTTTGGACAATTTCCTTCCCGTAGGGCTCGATAAAAACACTGATACCGGAGACGATGTTTTTTTCAATATCGGGGTAGATTGGGAGCAGAATACGGAGCTAACGGGCAGCCTGATGATCAGGCCCGTATTTGGTGATGCAGAAGATGTGGTTACCGAGCTGGAGCCTCGCGAAACGGAGGAGGCTCAGATATACCCAAACCCCTCGCATGGTACTTTCTTTTACAAGGGTGAGCGGGCTTCTTATGAGGTAACTGACCTGTACGGGAGACGACGGCTAAGCGGCACCCTGGAGGAGAACGCGACGATCGACTTAACCGGCCAAAAGCCAGGCATTTACCTGCTGAGAGTTTGGACGGGTGCAGCCGAAAAAAGCTATAAGCTAATGTTGAAGTGAGATGACTTTACAAACTCCCCTCAATAGTGGGATTTTACAAGATAATATGTAATATTTGCCCCCGATTTTGAACAGATAATTTTTCATAAATGCAATCAATAATCCCTGCCGTTACGGCTGTTGCGGGCTATGTTCCTGATGACGTCCTTACAAATTTCGACCTCGAAAAGATGGTAGATACCAGTGATGAATGGATTCGTACCCGCACCGGGATAATAGAACGACGAATACTAAAAGGGGAGAAGAAGGGGACTTCGGTGATGGCCTCAGAGGTGCTGAAGCAACTGCTGGAAAAACGCAATATGCAGCCTGAGGAGTTAGATGCATTGATTATCGCTACCGTAACACCCGACTACATTTTTCCAACCACAGCCAATATTACAGCCTACAATGCCGGCGCAGTGAATGCGTTTGCCTATGATATGCTGGCGGCATGCAGTGGTTTTTTGTATGCGCTTGAAACGGGAGCCAACTATATCAGCTCGGGTAAATATAAAAATGTAGCGGTGATTGGCGCGGATAAGATGTCTGCCATAGTTGACTACACAGATCGCAACACGTGCATCCTTTTTGGAGATGCGGCTGCAGGCGTGCTGTTGGAGCCGAGCACTAACGGAATGGGTATAAAAGACGCCATACTCCGGTCAGATGGCAGCGGGCAGGAGCATCTCTACATGAAAGGTGGCGGTTCGGTGAACCCCTCTTCGCATAAGACGGTAGATGACCACATGCACTACATATACCAGGACGGAAAAACTGTTTTTAAATTTGCAGTTACGAAAATGGCAGATGTGGCGTATGAAATCATGGAAAAAAACAACCTGAAAAGCGACGATATTGCCTACCTGATCCCTCACCAGGCCAATAAGCGCATCATTGATGCCACGGCCAACCGAATGGGCCTGGGACCGGAAAAAGTGACAGTGAACATAGACAGATACGGAAATACCACAGCGGCAACCATCCCTTTGTGCTTGTGGGAATGGGAGAAGAAATTTAAAAAAGGTGATAATTTGATTTTGGCCGCTTTCGGGGGCGGGTTTACCTGGGGAGCTGTGTACCTGCAGTGGGCTTACGACGGCCACTAAAAGCAAAAGACCCGGTGAGAAATTCTCCCGGGTCAACCTAATAAACCTCAAAAAACCAGAACTGTTTTCTTGAAACTATTTTACTTTTTTAACTGATGGACAAATTTCTCTTGGAAAAGGCAGCGCAGCTTTCAACATTCAGCACCTCCGGTATTTTCGAAATTGCACTTAACCAAATATATTAATGCGAAAAATATAAAACAAGCGAAAATTCGCTTTTTATAAATTTTCGTTTTAAATTTTATTTTTATTCGAATAAGAGGCATTATCAGGCATTTTTCAATTTTATTCACTCGTTTTTGGGACTTAGAGAGGAAAATATCAAACTTATTTTTGGCATAAAACTCAGGCAGTTGAGGCATGAGAAAAAGCTGTCCTTGTCCCAGCTCAGCCAAATGACGGGAATCTCTATCTCGTACCTCAATGAAATAGAGAAAGGGAAGAAATATCCCAAAGCCGATAAGATTGCCATCATTTCTAATGTTCTCAATACCGACTATGATTACCTGGTATCGCTGCACCTGAGTAAAAAATTGTCGCCCATAGCCGACCTGCTAAAGTCCAATATTTTGGGAGACCTGCCGCTGGACGTGTATGGAATAGACAAGCGGAACCTCATTGAGCTGCTGTCAGATGCGCCGCTGAAACTCAGCGCGTTCATATCTACCATAATTCAGATAAGCCGAAACTACGACATGACCGTAGAGAACTTCTACCTGGCGGTGCTCACTTCCTACATAGAAATGAACAATAATTATTTCGAAAGTATAGAAAACAGCGCCGAAGAGTTTATAGCGGAGTTCGGGGCAGGGGATGGCGCCACGGTGACGGAAGCGGAACTGGCCACGATACTCAAGGAGGAATATGGCTACCAGGTAAATGATGATTTCCTCAGCTTCCATGACTACCTCCACGACCAGGATTCGGTTTACAAACCAGGTTCTCCACCCGTACTTTTTGTAAATAAAAGCCTCAATAGCAAGCAACGAGCCTTCGTCTATGGATTGGAATTGGGGTATAACTACCTCAAACTCAAGGAGCGTCCTTTCTCAGCAAGCCTGCTGGAGGTGCGT
Organism: uncultured Roseivirgaceae bacterium; assembly: GCA_964444895.1. Taxonomy (GTDB): domain Bacteria; phylum Bacteroidota; class Bacteroidia; order Cytophagales; family Cyclobacteriaceae; genus CAJXNP01. Next base: position 2,232 of record CAYUJK010000018.1, on the reverse strand, counting down.
TCCTTCGAAGAAGCCCTGAATCACTACAAAGCGTCCTATTTTGCGAGCGCCCTGCTGATGAACAAGGACCAGGTGGCACAAGACCTCAGGGGCTTTTTTCAGCACACAAGATTCAGAGAGGAAGAGTTGTTGAAGATCAAAGCGAAGTACAATGCTTCTACCGAAATATTTGTAAGCCGCCTAGCCAATATTATCCCCCGGTTTTTTAAGATCAATGAAGTCTTCCTGTTTGTGTTTAACCACCAGGGAGGGTCTCCGGACTACACGCTTGTGAAGGAAATACATCTTTCCGGACTGCACAGTCCGCATGCCAACTTGCAGGCCGAGTACTACTGCCGCCGGTGGAAGGGAATCTCGCTGATCAAAGAACTGGAAGAGATGCAGGCGGCCCGGCCCTTTGAGGGGCCATTGTGCGGCATTCAGAAATCGCGGCACATCAGCGAATCCAACAATGAGTACCTGATCATTACCCTGGCGCGCAGCAAGACCACGGTGAACAAGGAAAGTATGAGCATTTCTATCGGCATGGAAATTAACGAGACGATGAAGCGGGTGGTCAAGTTTTGGAACGACCCGGACATCGACATGAAGGTGGTGGGCAATACTTGCGAAAGGTGCCCGGTGATGGACTGCCAGGACCGCGTAGCCGACCCCGTAAAATTAGACCAGAAAATAGAACGTAAGCTAAAGCGCGAGGCCATCAAGAGCCTGGTGGAGCAAAACGACTGATGCGATCCGGGCGCCGCTTTTGCAAAAGTGCAAAAAGGATAATCCGACACACTATCGGCACAACAGCCACAGGTATAGGTGATAGCTGGAACTCACGCGGTCAATCTCATTTCCCATTCGGCTAAACATTGGTCTACCATTATTTTTATTGCCATTCCACCCTTATATTTGCGAAAGTTCAGTGAAGGACTTTTAGTATTTTATACAGACCAAATATCAAATGGACGGGAACACGAAGGAAAATAATGAGGTTGGCGAGTATGTCTCGTTAAATTTTATCGAACAAATCATTGAAAAAGATATTAAAGAGGGAAAGAACGATGCAAGAGTGCACACCCGTTTCCCGCCGGAGCCAAATGGCTACCTGCACATAGGCCACGCAAAGTCGATATGCCTGAACTTTGGTCTGGCACAAAAATATGGTGGAAAGTGCAACCTGCGCTTTGACGACACCAATCCAGCTACGGAAGACCAGGAGTACGTAAATGCCATTGTCGACGATGTGAAATGGCTGGGCTTCGACTGGGGCGAGACGGTTTTCTATGCTTCCGACTATTTTGATCGTCTGTATGACTTTGCCTGCGAACTAATCAGGAAAGGCTTGGCGTATGTAGATGACCAGAGCGCTGATGAGGTGAGCGCCAGCCGGGGTACGCCTACGGTGCCGGGTAAAGAGAGCCCCCATCGAAACAGGAGTGTGGAAGAAAACCTCGACCTTTTCGCGCGGATGAAGAACGGAGAATTTCCTGACGGCTCCAAGGTGCTTAGGGCCAGGATAGATATGGCCTCGCCCAACATGCACTTGCGCGATCCGGCACTCTACAGGATAAAACGCGGTCATCATCATCGCACGGGCGACAAGTGGTGTATTTATCCAATGTATGATTTTGCGCATGGCCAATCGGACTACTTCGAAGGCATTACCCATTCTATTTGTACACTTGAGTTTGAAGTGCATCGCCCGCTGTATGAGTGGCTCGTAGATCATTTACGCGACGGCGATTACCGGCCCCGCCAGATAGAATTTGCCCGCCTTGACCTGGGCTATACTATTACCAGCAAGAGAAAGTTGTTGGAACTGGTAAAGCAAGGTCATGTGAATGGGTGGGATGATCCGCGCATGCCAACCCTTATTGGAATGCGGCGGCGGGGATACACGCCCGAGGCTATCCGCACATTTTGCAACAAAGTAGGCGTGGCCCGTAGGGAAAACCTCATTGACATATCGCTGTTGGAGTTTAGCGTGAGGGAAGACCTCAACAAAAAAGCCCACCGCGTGATGGCCGTACTCGACCCGGTGAAAGTGGTGATTCGGAACTACCCGGAAGATCAGACAGAAAAAACCATGGCGGTGAACAACCCGGAAGATGAAAATGCGGGTAGGAGGGAGGTAGAGTTTTCCCGAGAACTCTACATAGAACGGGACGACTTTATGGAAGATCCCCCAAAGAAATACTTCCGGCTGAGCCCGGGAAATATGGTGCGCCTGAAGTACGCCTATAT
>CAYUJK010000017.1:0-20099 GCA_964444895.1 uncultured Roseivirgaceae bacterium | reverse complement strand
CCCTTCTCTCTCAAAGCCGGTCTGACTCCGCTTTGCTTCGTCTGACCCAGACTGCCGGGTTTTGAAGCTCGAAGCTGAGTAGAAATGAAAAACCCCGCCCGGACGCTACATCGGGGCGGGGTTTGTGATAGTGAATGAGATACTTGGAAGATACTACTTCACCGTCAATGTCAGCTTCTTCAAGTCGCCATCGGCAGAGGATGAGCCTACCATGATATCGTAGTTGCCCGCTGCGGCTACATACGCTTTTTCCCCTGGATGCCAGTAGGCAAGGTCCTGGGTCGAAAGCTCAAATTCAACCGTCTTTTTCTCTCCTGCAGCGAGTTTTACGCGCTCAAAGCCTCTAAGATCTTTCAAAGGCCGTGGATCTGTGCTTGTTTTATCGGCGATGTACAGTTGAACTACTTCCTCGCCATCGCGGCTTCCGGTGTTGCTCACTTCCACGCTCACCTTTACTTTTGCATCTGCGGAAGCTGCCATTTCATTGCTGCTTATCGCAGGCTCGCCATAGGCAAATGTGGTGTAGCTAAGCCCGTACCCAAATGGGAAGAGCGGCTCACCTTTGAAATACCGGTAGGTAAAGCCATCCATATTGTAATTTTCGAAGTCGGGGATGTCTTTCTCACTTTTGTAAAATGTGAGCGGCAGCCTTCCCGCGGGATTGTAATCGCCGAAGAGGATATCCGCAATAGCGGTACCCGCTGCCTGTCCGGGATACCAGGCTTCCAGGATGGCGGGTAGGTTGTCCTTTTCCCAGTTGATTGCCAGGGCACTGCCATTCAGCAGAATCAACACCGTGGGCTTGCCCAGTGCATGGATTTTTTTGATAAAGTTCTGCTGAAAATCCGGTAAGTCTATTCTCACACGATCGCCTCCGGCAAAGCCAGGGACGCGTACAGCCATCTCTTCCCCTTCCAGGCGCGGCGACAGCCCCATGAACAACAGCACTACATCTGATTCCCTGGCAATGGCCAGCGCTTCTTTTTCATAATCTTTTCTGGGCTTCGCCCACAGCAGGGTCACATTTGCATCGCCGTGGATGTCGTAGTACTTCAGCTCCAGCTTGTACTTTTTGCCCGCTTCCAGTTGCAGGAAGGAGTATACTTTTTTGGTGTGGTGGATGTCGTGGTTTCTCGCAATCAGGCTGTCGTCCAGGTGAAGTTCGAAGTGGTAAAAGCCATCGCCACCTACCGCATACTCGCCGGTTTCTTCCGGAACGAGGTAGCCGCTCCAGCGAACGGCAAAATTGTCGCCATCCAGGTCTTCATAGGGCGCCTTATCCCACCAATAATAATCAACGATCGAGTCAACCCGGGTATATTTGGGTGTGCCTGTCCAGCTTGCGGTGTCAAAAAATTCGGCTTTCAGGCCGTTTTCTGTCAGTTCAGCATCGGTAAAAAGCACATTTGATGGAATGGGGCTTAGTGTGGGCAGTTTCTCAGCATGTTCACAGCCCAGTGCGTACTTCACTTCCGCATTGGGCAGCTTGCGCCGTATGCCTTCTAGTGGCGTTACGGGCTCCGCGGGAATACCGTTGTAGTTGGCCAGCAGCACTTCTACCTCATTGGCGTTCGGACCGATAACGGCCACTTTTTTGAGGTCTTTGCTTAGCGGTAAGGTATTGTTTTCGTTTTTCAGGAGTACCATTGACTTGCGGGCGGCCTCCTCGGCCAATTGGCGGTGTTCTTTGCTATCTACCACATCGTAGGGTATCGAGGCATAAGGCACCATGTTGTCGGGGTCAAACATCCCCATTTTGAACCGGGCTATCAGGAGTTTGCGTACCGCCTGGTCTATCTCTTCCTCTGTAATAAGGCCTTTTTCCACGGCTTCGGCCAGGTAGGGCGATACGCTGCCGCAATTGAGATCGGTTCCGTTTTTAAAAGCAAGTGCCGCAGCTTCTGCCGGCGTTTCGACTACTTCGTGATGGCCTTCGCGGTAAAAATCTACCAGTGCCCAGCAGTCAGAAACGACATAGCCGTCAAATCCCCATTCATCGCGCAGGATACTGTGAAGCAGGGGAGAGCTGCCGCAGCAGGGTTCGCCGTAGAGACGATTGTAAGCGCACATAAACGAGGCCACATGCGATTCCTTCACCGTTTTTTCGAAGGCGCGCAGGTAAGTATTTCTGAAATCATGCTCGCTTACTACGGCATCGAACCGGTGGCGCGAAGACTCGGGCCCGTTGTGAACGGCAAAGTGCTTGGATGTCGCTATGGCCTTGTAGTACTTGGGGTCATCACCCTGGATTCCGTTAATGAAATTTACGGCCATGTTTCCCGTAAGGAAGGGGCATTCCCCATAGGTTTCCATGCCACGGCCCCAGCGCGGATCGCGAAAGATGTTGATGTTAGGCGTCCAGAAGGTAATGCCCTGGTAAATGCCCCGCTTGTCTTTTTTGATGTAGTCGTGGTATTTGGCGCGTCCTTCATCCGAGATGGAGACCGCCACGCGGCTCATAAGGCCAGTGTCCCAACTGGCGGCAAGACCTATGGCCTGCGGATACACGGTAGCCAGGCCGCTGCGGGCCACGCCATGAAGGCATTCGTTCCACCAGTTGTAGGCCGGTATGTTTAGCCTTTCTACGGCTTTTGATTCGTAGTTGAGCTGGCTGATTTTTTCTTCGAGTGTCATTCTGTCCAGCAGGTCGTCTGCCCGCTCATCGAATGAAAGCTCCGGGTTTTGAAAGGGAAATTCGTACTGTTGCTCGCCGGGAGAGCATGCCCCCAGCAGCACAAAAAGCACAAGTGCGTGTAAAAGTATTTTTTTCATAATTGATAAGATTTAGTCTGTTGTCCCATGAGCATAAATTTACCCATGTGTTGGGCATAAAGCTACTCATTTACAATAAAATTATCAGGAAAAAGAATGGGGTTCATGTACCCCGAAAGTATTGGCAGGCGCTAACTTTCCTCCACGTCCAGGCAATGAAACACCCGTTGCATGCTTTCGTTGTTTTCGGCCAGGATGATTAGCTTGTCCCCTGTTTCCAACTGAGTATTTCCGTTGGGTGTTACGTAGTTGCCGTTGCGCTTGATCATGGCGATCAGGGCTGTTTTGGGGAAGCCCAGGTCTACGATTTTGGCGCCCACTGCTCTGCTGATTGCCGGCAGCGTTATTTCGGCCATTTCCGACTTAATTCCATCGCGAAGAATCAAATCTGCGGGCGTTTTGGGTTTTACATTTTCAGGCAGGGCTACGTGCAGCCACCGGGCAATCACCGATAGGGTAGTACCCTGCACGAGGACGGAGGTTACGGAGATAAAAAACACAATATTGAAGATCATGTGTGCCTTATCTATACCAGCCAGCAAGGGATAGGTAGCGAATACAATGGGCACGGCGCCGCGAAGCCCCACCCAGGACAGGTACCACTTTTTTCGCTTTTTCAGTTTAAAAGGAATGAGGCAAATAAATACGGCAATGGGTCGCGCCACCAGGATAAGAAATGCTGAGATCAGCAGGCCCACGCCAAAAACTGCCAGGATCTCGCTGGGGTACACCAGCAGCCCCAGGGTGAGGAACAATACAATCTGCATCAGCCAGGAGAGACCGTCGAACATTTTCATGATCGTTTTCTTGTGTATCAGTTCCTGGTTGCCCAGGTAAATAGCCGAAAGGTATACCGCCAGAAACCCGTTCCCGCCTACAAAATCCGTAGCGGCAAAGGTGAAGAACATAATGGCGATGACCAGCACGGGATAAAGACCTTCGAAGTCAAGTTGTATTTTGTTGATCACGAATTTGCTCACCTTGCCAAACAGCAGCCCCAAAATAGCCCCGAGTATGATCTGCTGCAAAAACATCGGGAATATACTGAGCAGCCCCTTGTCCTGGCTCACCACCAGGCCAGTGAAGGCAATAGTGAGAAAGTATGCCATAGGGTCGTTACTTCCACTTTCCAGCTCCAGGGTAGGCCGAAGGTTGCTTTTTAATGCCAGGCTTTTGGATCGAAGAATGGAAAACACGGCAGCCGCGTCGGTAGACGACACAATGGCGCCCAGGAGCATGCCTTCGTAAAGCGTAAAATCGGTAATGTACCATACGAATACGCCCACCGTGAGCGCAGTGAGCAATACACCCAGTGTGGACAGCGTAGCACCCTGCCATACCACCGGTCTTACTGCTTTCCAGCTGGTGTCGAGTCCACCGGAAAAAAGGATAAAATTCAACGCCACAATACCGATGAACTGCGCCGTGCCGGGGTCATTAAAATTTATACCGCCTATCCCTTCTGACCCTGCCAGCATGCCTATGACCAGGAAGAAAAGGAGCGTGGGTACGCCAAAGCGGTACGAGGTCTTACCGGCTAAGATGCTGATGAACAAAAGGATGGAACCGATCAGCAGTATGTTTTCGGTGGTTACGTACATTTTGTGTGTTTAGAGATCGCCCAAATATAAAATAATTCTTGGTGGAGAAGCACATGTGTTCCGGCCAAATTGCAAGAGTGAATATCCCGGCGGCAGGCGGGTTTCCGGTCATCTATTCGGAAAGTGTACGTAGGCATTCCCTCAGAATTTCAGGTTCCGGAGCATTTTCGTAGGTCATGATTTGAAACATTTTGCTTGCCAGATTCAGGTCTTTCATTAAATGCTGAGGGATGATAAGCAGCTTCTTTAGCACCGGCTTTTCCCGGCCAAACCCCGGCGCCTTAAAAACATCAAGTATTTTCATGTTGACCCATTGAACGCCTGATTTCTCAGCAAAAATAATGGCATAGTCAAACCTTTTCAGGCTTTCCATGTGGATATGCCTCACGGCCATGATATCGACGTCAAAATTACTTGTGATTACTTTGTAGTTCTTTTTACGCAGTGCAGCAATATATTGGCTGGCCTTTTTTTCGTCTTCGCGGGCGTAGAGAAAATACACAATCCGGTGGCGGCTTTCCTGGGTGCTGGCCTTAGCTCGTTGGTTGGGCAGTTCAAAACTTATGTATTGAAAGATCAGGCTTTTGAATTCTTCCCAGGAGGAAACCACTAACTCGGTGCCTACCATGTCCTCTACTTTCAGGCTTAGCTCTTTGTAGAAATTGTTTATTTTTTCATTAGAAAGCAGCCCCACCTTGTCGAACCAGAAAAAGCGTTTGTACTGCGCTCCATGGTTTTCCTTTTTGTACACGTTGACAAAGTTTTCGGTGATTTTTGCCTGAATTTCCTCTTTATTGTGGTTGGCGCCGTTGATGTAGTTGCCAAAGCCATTGCCGATAATGTGGACGGAGAAGTCAGAACTTTTGATGTTTTCGTCGAGTTTCACGATAAAGTCGCCCGCATTGTCAGAAAAAGAGCTTTTAGGCCAAATGTTCAGGCCAATGCTTTGCAAGTCGCGTTTGAGATTGTTCCTGAATTTCTCCGAAACAGTATTTGTTTCAGCCAGAAACACAGAGTAGTCAGAAATGTCGAGATGGCCACTTGATCTTTTTTCCGAAAAGGCCAGCACGTCGTAGGCCAGGTCAGTAAGTTTTACCCAAAAAGTCTTTTCTTCGCTGTTGCTGAAAAAGTCTTTGTACTCGCTTCGGTTGCCAGAGAGGCCATTGGCTTTGTAAAACGCATAGTCTTTGAAGTGGTGCAGGAACTCGGGTTCTTTGTCTTTCGGAAAATATTGCTTTTGGATTTTTAGCAGCTTATCTTCAGAAACCCTGCCCTCGTCTATCTTCTTTTTGATTTTTTCCAACAGTTGAAGACTGGCTTTGTCTTCGATCAGGCTCTTTGAAGAAATGATGATAAAAAGGTATTTGTCGGGTAATTTCTTAATAGCATTTAGGTTCTCTACTCGTTCAAAGTTTAGTTTCCAGCCGGCGATCTGATCAACTATTACCTTGAGAAAGTGCTGAAAAGTGCTCACCCAGCCCATTTTTTCGTGTACTATGGCGGCATTGTCGTCATCGTGATAGATCAAAAAAATTTTCTCCAGTTTGCTCATTCTGTCGTTAATGTGTGTCTATGTAGAGTAATATGGCTTGTAATTTAGAAAATTAAACATATCGTAAAAAAAAGTAATGCATATAGTAATGGATAAAAGCGGAAAAACAACTGGATGGATGGTACTGCTGATGATGGCGATATTGCTCGGGTGCAGGTCCTCTTTTGTGATCCAGTCAGAAAACCTTACCGACGAGCACTTTACAGAACGGCGCACCTTCAAATTTGCCAATCCTGATAACCTGCCGAAGTCGAATTTTTCATTTAGTGAGGAAAACAAGAAAATTATTTTTGATGCTATTGCCTCTAACTTGCAGGCTCGCGGATATACCAGCCGGCAACAGGCAGAGCTGGTAATACGAGTACAGGGTGGAACGGTAAATGAACGGGAGTCGCGCAGCAACAATTACGCGGGGCCTGCTTATCCACTCGGGTACTACGGATATGGCTATCCCTATTCTTTTGGACGGCATTACGAGGATATTTCGCGGAAGAAAACGACCATCATCATTGACATCCTTGACGCAGATACTCGAAAGCTGCTTTGGCAGGGTGTGGCTACAGGTGAAATGGGAAAGAAAATTGAAGAGGTAGAGCCTCGCCTCCAGGAAGCCATCGTCAGGATATTTGAAAAGCTGCCTCAATGACGGCGAAGCATTCGCCTGCTAAGATTTATTTCCTGTGGAAACCTTTTTATTTTAATCTTGTCTTTAGAGAAAAAATCAATACTTCCGGGAGTTGAATAAAGAACGGCAATCTATTTACAGATACCTGGTAAGCAGATGTAAAAAAGGGGACAGAACGGCCCAAAATGAGCTGTACAAAATGTTTGCCGGGGCTATGTATAACATTTGCCGGCGCATGATGGGCAACGACGATGACGCACGAGATGTGCTTCAGGACGCGTTTATCCACGTGTTTACCAAAATTCATTCATTGCACAATGACGACATTTTTCCTGCGTGGATAAAGAAAATCGTCCTGAACCAGTGCATCAATGCTTTGCGGAAAAGCAAAGGTGTTTTTCAGGAGGTAGACGAACAAATTGACATAGCCGACTACCAGGAAAACGAAAACGAATATGCCAAAATCAAGGCAGGGCAGATACTTAAAGCGATGGATGAGTTGAGTGAAGGTTGCCGCACTGTGGCAAACCTGTACCTGTTCGAAGGATACGATCACAAGGAGATTGCGGAAATACTGTCGATTACAGTGTCGACATCCAAAGCGCAATACAGTAAAGCCAAGAGTAAACTCAGAGATGTGCTAAGCAAAAGAGGAGAAAATGAACGATGAACTGAAAAAACATATTGAACAGAACCGGGCGGACTTCGACATCTATGAAACAGACCTGGAAGCCTCCTGGACACAGATAGAAAAGGGACTGCAACCGCGCAAGCGCCTGGCTCGCTACTCCGTTAACGTGCTCAAGGTTGCTGCTTCGGTAGTCATTCTTTTTGCAATAGGTATCGCATTTTACGCCGGAAGGCAAAGTATGTACCGCGACGCCAATGGCATTGCGCTGCACAATGTTTCTCCAGAACTCGCCGAAACGGAGTTGTACTACTCTGCCCTGATTGAAGATAAGATCAACTACATCACAGGAAGCGATATGGAAATCTCGGACGAAACCTGGGATCAGCTTCAGCGGCTCGATGAGGATTATGCTGAACTGAAGCAAGACCTGCAGGACAAGGCCGATAGTGAGGAAGTGATCAATGCGATGATCATGTATTACAGGATGAAGCTGCAATTGTTGGAGAGCATTGCCGGAGAAATTAAAGAACGTAAACAAGAAAATGAATACGAAGTCAACTACAGTTTATAAGGCCCTTTTTATGGGGATACTTATGGGCTTGCACAGCGGCCTGCTGGCGCAGCAAACTACGCTGGTTAAGACAATAGAGCAGAGCTTTCAGGTAAATCCTTCGGCCACGCTGGAAGTCAATAACAAGTATGGCGGGATCGTGGTGAATGGCTGGGACCAGGATAAGGTGGCGGTAAATATCCGAATTACTACGTTTGGCAAAACGAGCTATGATACGGAAAAGCTCATGGACCGGGTGGAGTTTGACTTTAACGTCACCCGTGATTATGTAATCATAGAAACTGTGCTGGATCGTCGCAAAGGGGTCTTTGCCGACTTCTTTAGCACCATAGGCGACTATTCCAAAGCCCTGCTTAGCAAGAATACCATTGACATCGACTTTGAGGTGTTTGTTCCCCGGGGTGCGTCCGTTGACTTGAAAAATCGCTTTGGAGACATCGTCCTTAATGACTTGAACGGAAAGGCATCGGTTAGTCTGGCGCATGGAAACTTGAAAGCCGGCGAGATGTCGGGCTTTTCGAGACTGCAGGTCAGCTACGGCAACATCAGCCTCAGTCGCATGGACAAAGGCTTCATCAATATACGCGGCGGGGAGCTTGACCTGCCGGTATCGGGTAAAGTAAACGTTCGTTCAAGCGCTTCGCGACTTTTCCTCAAAGAGGCTGCCGAGCTATCGTTGGAGTCTACCAGCGATAAGGTGATGATCACGCGAGTAGGAAGTATAAAAGGACGGGGAAGTTTTTCCAACATAGAGATCCAGGAGTTGACGGACTATTGCGATTTCGACCAGTCGTACGGAGCGCTTTTTGTTCGCGCCATAAAGAAAGACTTTTCGGTGGTGAAACTCACCGGTAAATCGGCCGATTTCACCGTAAATGTGCTGCACGGCGCTTCATTCTCTGCTGATATTACTGCCAGGGAAGACAAGCTGCTGCTGGTAGAAAAGCCGGAGGATATGGAACGCGTGTATACCGATGAAAAACAGCGTTATGTAAATGTCAGGGGTTTTTATGGCAACGACGCTGACTCAAAGTCTGTGGTCAAGATCAATGCGCTGTACAGCTCCGTTTCTTTCGACTACAGCAGCTCACCAAAGTAATCCTGCAAAAATGAAGTGGCTTTCAGGTATTGCCTAAAGCAGGCCTGGTACGTCTTTTGCCGTTGGGGGTCTGGGCTGAATGTCTTCTTCTCATTTTGAGGAAAATCAAGACTCTTCAGTGGTTTCCCTTCACAAGCCATCCTGGCAACCATAGCAGCACCGAGGGCTGCTCCAAAGGGAGTGTGGGGCACTTCTATGGTTGTTCCAAGCACATCGGCAGTAAGCTGAACCCAGTGATCAGAACGTGTAAATCCGCCGTCGGCCACGATGGTCTCTATCGAACCACTTTCTTCGGAAAGTCTGGAAAGAATGTGCTTCAGTGAGAAGGCAATTCCTTCGGCACACGCCCGGATCAGGTGCGCACTTCCATGAGCGCCGGAAAGGCCAATGAATGAAGCCCTGATGGAAGGATCCCAGATAGGCGCTCGCTCGCCAAATAAATAGGGCACAAACAGCAATTGCTCTGAACCCGCAGGGACCTGCGCCAGAGCCACTTCAAACTGCTGCCAAAAATCTGCGTCGCTTAGGTTTAGTGTTTTTTTGATCCAGTGCATCACATTGCCCCCGTTGTTGGCGGCGCCCCCCGCCACATAGTAATGTTCAAATACCGGGTAGCAAAATAATCCCTTGTCCGCAAAGATGGGGTGGGTGATGGCCGTGCGGACTGCACCACTGGTGCCGATAGTGAGGCTGGCCTTACGATGATCTACTACACCGGCAGAGAGGTTAGCCAGGCATCCATCTGATGAACCGACCACTACTGGAGGAAGCTCTGCTACGCTGTATTTTTTCCGGTAGGGTTCTCCCCAGTTCTGCAGCGTTGTGTTCACGGCACATACTTCCGGCAGCATGCCCTCGTCGAGATCGAGTTCTTTCAGCAGCCTGGTGTTCCAGTTCAGCGTGGTTATGTCAAAGTAGCCTGTGGCGGCGGCGAGGCTGACATCCGTAAGCCAACGCCCAAACCACCGAAAAAGGATGTAGTCTTTCAGAGATACGACTTTACAGGCATTGCGACGAAAATATTCCTGTTCATTGAACCAAAGCCATTTCAAAAGGGGCAAAGTCGGGTGCAGGGGCACGTTGAAATGACGCTGATAGTCTTTAAGGCTGAGGGAGGATTTCAATCGACGGGCAAGCTCCGCAGCCCGGGTGTCTGACCAGGTGACCAGCGGCGTCACAGGCCGGGTATGTTTGTCTACTGCCATAAAGGCGTGCATGGCGGCGCTCAATCCAACCGCTTCGATTGATATATTCCGCTCCCGGGCATGAGCCAGGCATTCGGCGAGTAACCGGTCAGCTTCATTGGCCACTTCCTCCGGGTTTTGCTCGCTATGCCCATTGGAAGTGACATTCGTAACAACTTCCTTCGCGGTTGTGAAAACTTCATTCCAGTATTCGTCAAAGAGTACAGCCTTGATATTGGTGGTGCCCAGGTCCAGGCCCAGAAAAAACTTCATAGAATCAGGGATTAACGGTCGGTTGAGAATAGTAAGAAAATGAGGGAAAAATATAGTTCTGCAGGATGTCAAACATTTGGTTTTCCATGGTGTCATCGTAGTTTCCTGCAGTGATGACTACCACCATTTCCAGGTGTGGAACTACCACCAAAAATTGGCCCCCTTCGCCCCAACTAAAAAGGACGTCGTTGTATGCGAGCGGAGCCCTCGCGGGGTGATTGAACCCTAATTTAAACCAGTTTTTTCCCACACGGTAAAGCTGCGACTGCGCTTTTACCGATTGCAGGCTGTCTACCCAGTTTTCGGGAACAACCTGCTGGCCATACCAGTTGCCGTCGTTGAGCAGCAGGTATCCGAGTTTCCCAATATCTGACGTGGTGAGGTGCAGCCCGGAAGCTGTGTTGAGCGTTTGGCCACTGTGTTCGTCCCATTGATAATGCCTGATGTCCAGTGGGGCGAAAAGCTGTCGCTCCATGTACTCGCGCAATGATGCATCTAGTTGCTTGTTTAATGCTGCTCCTAATATAATAGCGTGGCCGCTGTTGAAGATGAACTCCATGCCGGGCTCCCTGATCATAGGAGTGGAGAGCACGTATCTCACCCAGTCTTCCGATTCCTTCATGGCGTCGAGGTTGCTATTGGGGGCTTTCTGAAAAAAGTCCCATTCATTCCATTCAAAACCCGACGTGTGGTCAAGCAGGTGAATCAGCTGTATCCTGTCTTTTTGAGGGATATTTTGAAACACATCAGCATATTCAGGAAACAAATTTATCACCAAATCCGCCCGGTTCAAACCCCCAGATTCGAGCGCTGAGTGCACCATAAGGGTAAACACCGACTGCGTAATGCGGTTGATGGGGTGCAGGTCTTTTCGGCGATAGCCATTGTAGTAATTTTCGAAAACGACTTTGCCCGACTTGATGATCATCAGGCTGTGCATATCGCCAAAGGATCCGTCCTTGATATCCCGATCGAGCTGCAGCAGGCGCGAAGCATTACCTTCCATGTGTTGGGGCTGTTCGTAGCCCCAGGGCAGCGCCGGATCTTCTGCCTCATGTGTGCAGGCCACACCCAATACCAACAACAGCAATATGGCAGATACTATTCTCACTTTTTCCAAATTCTGAAATTCAGGCTTATTGAATAAATCCATCCGTCCATATCGCGACGTCCGATACCCGACATGTCAAGGCCGTTGGAAAAGTTGTGTCCCAATGTTCCTCCAAAATGGATGTTTTCGATCACTTTACACGAAATGCTTACCTGGGGCCGTAGTTCGTAGCTATAGTCCGCAAGGGTATACCGCTCACCTTCTACTTCCTGCCACCTCACATATTGCTGGCTCATTTTCAGCCGTCCGGTGACATTCAGCCGTTCGCCAATGGGGTGGTTGTAGCCCAGCGTTACTCCATATTTGTGATTGGTAAGCTCGTATGCATTGGGAAATACCACGCGCTTGACAAAGGTCCCCAGCATCACCTCCCCGTAAACTCCCACAATGATCCGTTCCTTGAAGCGCAATTCGGCATCGGCGCCGGCATAGGGCATAGGCCGGTTAAAGACTTCGTTCCATTGCAGGTAGGGGTTGAGAAATGCACTCCAGGTGGGCGTAGATTGCTGAGCAAGGGTGTCTGCCTCCAGAAACTGGCTATCAGGTGCTTCCTGGGAAACAGCAAGGTAACCCTGCGTTACGAACAAGCAAGTGAATACAAATAGCCTCATATCCGGTAAACAAATGCCTAATTTAAAAGTTTTTTCCGGGAAAGTAATAGTGGAGCATGATTTAGTTAATGTCAACGCTTTCGGGAGACAAGTAGCCATTTTTTTCCCTGGCTCCTGCGACATACCAGAACAACTGCTCCATTATTTGTTTTCCGAAACCGGCTTTTTAGGCGCGTCTTTTCGTTTCCAAACCATCATCAGGATACCCGCTATCACAAAGGGGATGCTCAATATTTGCCCCATATTCAGTGCCATGCCGACTTCAAATTCTGACTGCTCTATTTTGAAGAATTCAATGACAAACCGGGCTGTGAAGAGCAAAATGAGAAATATACCGAAAATAAAACCGGGTTCTTTTTTTAGCTTTTGGTAAAGGAAATTCATGACGAAAAAGATCAGCAAATAGGAAAGGGCCTCGTATAGCTGCCCGGGGTGGCGTGGCGTGTTATCTACCTGCACAAAGATGAATGCCCAGGGCACATCGGTGCTTTTGCCGATGATTTCCGAATTCATTAGATTCCCCATGCGGATACAGAATCCTGCGATAGGCACTACCAATGCCAGCTTATCCATCACTTCAAAAAATCCCATTTTGTATTTGCGCGAGTAAAGAATAATACCCACTACGATGCCGAATGCTCCGCCATGACTTGCCAGGCCGGAAAAACCGGTAAATTGAAATTCAGGCTCAAATCGAAACGGTAGAAATATTTCGAGCAGGTGCTGAGAATAGTAGTCCCAATCGTAGAAAATGCAGTGGCCCAGCCGCATACCGATCACTGACGAAAGTACCACATACACGGTAAGCTTCTCCAACATCTCCTCTTTGATTCCTTCTTTCTTAAAATACCTGTTCAGGATAATATAGCTGAGCACGAACCCCAGCCCAAAAAGGATAGAATACCACCTCAATTCGTAAAATCCGAGGTCGATGATGGTGCCACTTGGGTTCCAGGTAATGTAGGCCATAGAATCGGTTATTTTAAGTTTTTTAAAACGGCGAAGTTAACAGATAATGTTAAACATTCGCAGTTCTTCTTTTTATCATTTTGCTAATGGCGTGTACCAGCTCTATGGAAGCATCGATTTCTTCCCTGCGGATGGCCACGCTCTCAATATTGCAACCTAATGGGATTTGCTTTTCCTGGCAAAAATCCAGAAGCCCCTCAAAAATTTCCAGGCAGTAGTCAACTGATTTTTGAAGGATATCACCCGAATGCTTGAGCTCGTTTTCCAGCCACCGTGGGATGCTGATCCCCAGCCATTCCATGAACTGAAGGGTTTTCAGGGAGCCACACGGCGACAGCGTTACAATGACGGGTACCAGCGGAAGCTCGCGTTCCATGGAGCCGAAATAGAAATCCGACAGCATGTTTTTTGAAGCTTCGAGGTTGTACACCGCCTGCGACACAAAGTAGCTGCATCCTTCTTTCATTTTGGCAAACATCCGGAGGTGCTCATCCTTCGTTTGCTGGTGTCGCTCGGCTATGGCCACGGCGCCCAGGCTGATCCCCGGGCTGACTGACCGTCGCATTTCATAAGCCTCATTGAGTGTGATATTTACCTTTTGCTCTGCCGATGCAGTGCCTACAAATACTGAGAAAAAATCCTGCCCCACCGAAGCACCCAGCCATTGCCGAAAACTTTCGGCGTCGTGCTTGCTTACGCATTGGTACACAATTTTTGGCGCCTTCACCGCCGAAAGGTATTCTGTGCTGTAGTGCAAGGGTTCTACCGTTTGCATAAAGGGAAAGGGCCGCTCCCTTTCCGTTCTGAACTTCTCATCTTGAATGTCATATAAGATGAGGCCGTCGATTTCGAGACCTTCGATTCTCGCGGCGTGTTTTTGCGATATTTCAGCAATTTTTTCCGGTGAATTCTGGAGTTTGGGAGGTGTGAGTCCATAAAGAAGGATACCGGTTTCTCTGTTGTCGATTTTGTCTTTAAGCATGTTGAGTGGTTTGGGGATTTCAAAAACCGGCGCAAATTAATGGACAATAGTGCAAATCCATATAATTCGCTTAGGAAATTCACATTTTGATAATGAACTGATAATGATACGTTTTTAATAAATGAAACATAATGTTGCGAAAATAGTATCAATACATAAGTTTAGTTGAAAAAATTATACTGATATTGATAATATTTTTAAATCAACACTATTTATGAACTTGGAACATCATTATTCGGGCATCTATGAGAAGAAGAAGATAGCGCTGGTAGCCCATGACAACAAGAAAAAGGATCTGATAGAATGGGCAAAATACAACAGGGAGCTATTGAGTAAGCACCAGGTATACGCTACCGGCACTACCGGCAAGCTGTTGGAAAGTGAACTTCAAATCCCCGTGATCAAGCTACAAAGCGGCCCCCTGGGCGGTGATCAGCAAATTGGAGCCAAGATTTCTGAGGGCGAGATCGACTTCCTTATCTTTTTCTGGGATCCGCTGGAGCAACAGCCTCACGACCCCGACGTGAAGGCCTTGCTGCGAATTGCCGTCGTATGGAATATCCCCATAGCCTGCAACCGCACCACAGCCGATTTCCTGTTTACTTCTTACCTTATGACTGAGAAATATGACCGCAGCAAGCCGGATTATGGGGCTCACGAATCCAGGTCGCTGGCGTTGTAGTGCCGCAATGCAGGTGATAGAATTGTCAAATAGGGGGGGAGAGGTTTACTTACCTTTCAGAAAGTTAAACTTGTGCCGCCAGTGTTCGTTTTCGCCGATTTTGGGGTTTTGCACTTTGTAAATGGGTTGGCCGCGAAATTCCCTGCCACCATGTACGTGTTTGAGCTGGGTTTGGCACGACTTCACGGGGCATCTCCTCACTTCGGGAAATTTGAAACGAAAACCAAAGTTGACATACACCGCCGGCTGCTTATAGCTCATGGAAGTGGGGATGTTGCTATCTGCGTACTGCGCAGGCAGGCTCAGGGCGTACTTTTTGAATTCAAAAGAAGGCCGGACGAAAAACCAGAAATATTCGGAGAATTCGTATTCAATGGGAATGCCGATGTTAAAATACATGCCGTTCGAAAGACTGGCGAGGTCGTATCCACCACCATATTTCACTTTGCCTACATGTAGTTCCGCGAAATAGTCCCATCCTCGCCACCGGTACACCTTGCCTCCCGCCAGGATGTACCACCGCCGCATGGTGGTCATGCCGAAGTCAGGCTCATAGATAAAGTTGGCGCCGCCTTTGGGAGTAAGTTTTTTCACCCGGTGGAAATCGAAGGTGTATCCTCCGCCAATCCGGAAGCGGTTTATGTCGAAATGAAGTGAAATGTTAATGGGGATGTTGTAGCCGCTGCCTTTGTAGCCGGGGTTTACGGAGTCGGCATTCACCACACGGTAGCCATCGGTTTGGCTTGCTGTACCTAATGTGTCGCTTACCGGGTAGTTGAGCCAGTTCCGGATGCCGCTGTATGAGATGTCGTCTCCGTTGATGGTGTAGTTTTCCAGCAGGATCGACTGGCCGTTTCCGTCCAGTATACTCACGTCGCTCCAATCGACACTGTAGAAAGTTCTACCGTATCCCACAGTGGTCATCAGCGAAAACTTGTTGAGCACTGCGCGTATAGGGCTGCGTTTTATTTTTTGGCTTGGACGGTCAGGCATATAGGGGTTAAAGCCCTGCTGGGCAAAGCACACGCCGGAGGCGAGAAACAAACCTGTCGCTATTAAAATATGCCCAAACCGCATCTTTTATTCATTACACCAAACCATATATACCAAAAACTACCTGACGGTAAAAGTCTGACAAAAGCCTTTGAAAATCAAATAATGATCAATTTTTAGCTTGCGGCCCATTTCCAGTATCTTTTCATACTCCATTTGCGACACTTTTTTGGCGATGGTGGCCTGCGATACGTCATTAACAAAAAATGTGCACAAGTATTGCACAAAAATGTAAGGGGCGTGAAATAAATTCTTCTCAAATTCGAAATCGTTTACCCTTTCGGAATGCCCTTCCATCACTTCTAATTCATCCAGTTTTGCGGTTTCAGCCAGCAACTCAGCCAGGAACACGTAGAAGACGTCCCGCCAGTTTTCAAAATTGTTTATCAGAAACTTCATGGCGTATACTACAGGATCAGTTTGAAGAAAATGTCCTCCTTTTGAGAGCTTTCGCGCTTTTTGGTTCAGCGCCATTTC
Organism: uncultured Roseivirgaceae bacterium; assembly: GCA_964444895.1. Lineage (GTDB taxonomy): Bacteria > Bacteroidota > Bacteroidia > Cytophagales > Cyclobacteriaceae > CAJXNP01. Next base: position 3,906 of record CAYUJK010000017.1, on the reverse strand, counting down.
TTCCATCAGGCTGATGCTGCCGCTGGCACGTGCCAGTTCGATAGAGGGGGTGAGAATAGCAAGCCCCAAAAAATCGGCATTACTGATGTCCATGAGTTGGGCTTCTTTTTCCTTAAAATCAAGCTTTAATTTCGCTACTTTTTCTTCAATTCCTTCAAACTGCAGGAGAGCTTCTACCTGGTCTTCTGTAAACATAACAAGTCATTTTTGATTAAAAGTAAGCAATTGGCAGGAAAATATTGCAATAGGAGAGGGCGTGGCCGCTTTCCGGAGACTATGAGTATCAGCCTTTTCGTGTAAGGTTTTGCCCAACACTGCTGCCAAATTGATCAGCTATTTCTGCCTTGCAATCAGCTCGGTGAAGAGTGTTACCAGGTTGGGTTCTGCTTTCGCGGCTGCTGAGAGCACTTTTTCTATGCTCACGGGCTCTATTCGCCCCACTACTCCCAAATCGGTAATTACCGACACAGCAAATACCGGGATTCCCATGTGGCGTGCTACGATGTTTTCCGGTATGGTAGACATGCCTACCGTATCGGCCCCTATGATCCTGAGGTAGCGGTATTCGGCGGGAGTCTCCAGGTTGGGACCGGTAACGCTGGCATACACTCCCGTGTGTACTTTTATCCCTTTCTCTTTGGCAATGGCCTGGGCTTGTTCGATAAGCCTTTTGTCATAAGGTTCATACATATCGGGGAATCGTGGGCCCAGTTCGTCGAGATTTTCGCCGCGCAGGGGATTGTCGGGGTGCAGGTTGATGTGGTCTTCTATGATCATCAGGTCGCTGATCTCATGACGGGGGTTCAGCCCACCGCAAGCATTGGAGATGAATAACTTTTCGATGCCCAACAGCTTCATTACCCGTACCGGAAAGGTAATCTGCCGGGCGGAGTAGCCCTCGTAGTAGTGAAAGCGCCCCTGCATCACGACCACCTTTTTTCCTGCAATTTTTCCGAAGATGAGCCGGCCGTGGTGACTCTCTACGGTGGAAATGGGAAAATGAGGAATGCGTTCGTAGTCGATCGATTCATCCACTTCTATCTTATGTACTAGTCCGCCCAAGCCGGTGCCGAGAATAATGCCAAACTGAGGCTTTTCGTGATGTATGTTTTGAATAAAGGCGGTAGTCTCCCTGATTTGTTCCATTAAATGCATACGCGCATAAAATTTTTCGTGAAGCTAAAAATTAATGCCAAAAAACTCCGGGTAAAGAAATAAAAACATTTAAATCCATTGAAGCGCAAGGGCTGCCAAAAAACCCCGGCCAATAAAAATTATTGTAGGTATTTAAAAATGATAATTATTTATAAATTTACCGCTTCTTAAAAATCGCGTATATGAAACCAGCCATAACGTGAGTATCGCTCAGTGAAAAAACTGTAATGGGCTGGTTCCATTTGACCGTTAAAAAGCAAAACATAATCAAATGAAATTTATTGTTTCTTCGGGTACCCTATTAAAAGAGCTAAGCCATATCAGCGGAGTGGTAACAACTAACCCTGTGGTGCCTATCTTAGAGAATTTTTTATTTGAAATTGAAAAAGGAAAGCTAACCGTGACGGCTTCCGACTTACAAACCTCGATGATCGTGGAGCTTGAAGTGGAAGCCAAGGACAGCGGCAGCATAGCCGTACCTTCAAAAATATTGCTCGACACCCTGAAAAACCTGCCCGAACAGCCGGTTACATTTTCTATCGACGAAGACACGTATTCCATAGAAATCAGCTCGGACAACGGGCGCTATAAGCTGGCAGGAGAAAATGCCACTGACTTCCCCAAAGTAGCGGAAGTGAGCGATGGTTTTTCAGTTAACATTTCTACCGACGCGCTGGCGAGTGCGATTAATAATACCATATTTTCTACCAGCAATGATGAGCTGAGGCCAGCAATGACGGGTGTGTACGTAAATATGAGCGATACCAACACCACATTTGTGGCCACTGACGGCCACCGGCTGGTAAGATACCGCCGGGTAGATGTAGCTTCGGATGATAGCCACGCGATCATTATTCCCCGCAAAGCCCTCAACCTGCTCAACCTGACCCTGCCTGCGGAAAACACCAACGTCTCCATCGATTTCAATATGGCGAATGCCTTTTTCCGGTTTAATAATATCAAAATGATTTGCCGGTTGATTGACGAGAAGTTTCCTGACTACGAAAATGTGATCCCGGCAAATAACACGAACCAGATGACCATCGGCAAAGCAGAACTCCTGGGGTCGCTACGCAGGATAGCCATCTATGCCAACAAAACCACTAACCAGATCAGGATGAAGATCACGGGAAGTGAACTGCAGATATCCGCCGAAGACCTCGACTTTTCCAATGAAGCAAATGAACGCCTGAGCTGCGAGCATGATGGGGAAGATATTGAGATCGGCTTCAATGCAAAGTTTCTGATAGAGGTGCTCAACAATCTTGAAGCGAAAGATATCGTCGTGATGCTGTCAGAACCCAACAAAGCAGGACTCTTTTTCCCCAAAGAAAAAACAGACAACGAAGATCTTCTGATGCTCGTCATGCCTGTGATGCTGAACAACTACACGGCTTAGTAGAGTAGGAATGATGGATTAATGGGCCATTGGAAGGGTGGAAGTGTAGCTTTATCTTGATTTTCAGGGCCATGGAGTCCAAAATATCCATGCCTTTAGATTGTTTGAAGACGGAATCAGATAGAAGATATCGCTTCTTCCAGAATTAACGCAACCCCTTATGGAAAACTACACCGTTCCCCCACAAACCCGCATTGGTCACGTACACCTCAAGGTTTCTGATTTGCAGCGCGCGCTCGATTTCTATTGCGGCCTCCTCGGCTTTGAACGCATGCAACTATACGGCGATCAGGCAGCCTTTATCTCGGCTGGCGGATACCATCATCACATCGGACTGAACACCTGGTTTAGCCAGGGCTCGCCAAAGGCCCAGGCCAATTCCGTTGGCTTGTTTCATACGGCCATCTTATATCCCACGCGGAGAGACCTCGCTGCCATCTTTGCACGGCTCAGGGAGAAGAACTATCCGCTCACCGGCGCATCGGACCACGGGGTCTCAGAGGCGATTTACCTCGACGACCCCGATGGAAATGGCGTAGAACTCTACTGGGACCGCCCGCCCGAGCAATGGCCGCGAAACGAAGACGGCGGAGTGGAAATGTTCACCGCGCCCCTGAATTTGCAGTCGTTGCTCAATGAACTATCCAAATGAGTAAGCAAATTTTGTCCTTTATTCTTCCAGTTACTGTTCTGATAATAGTCCCTTTTTTTATCGAAGATAATTTCGGAATTGCTTTGAATATTTTTTCGATCATTGGCTTTCCTATCTTCCTCATGGGCCTCGCCATTTTTATCATTACGGTAAGCATGTTTATCGCCATCGGCAAAGGCACTCTTGCGCCGTGGAGCCCTACCCAGAAATTAGTGGTGAACGGAATTTACGCTCATGTGAGAAACCCCATGATCAGCGGAGTATTTATCATGCTTATTGGCCAAGGGCTCGTGTTTTCTTCTCAAAACATTCTGCTATGGGCAGCTATTTTTTTCATTATCAACACCCTGTATTTCAAGCTTTCGGAAGAACCGGGATTGGTAAAGCGTTTTGGAGGGGACTATATAGCATATCGAAAAAATGTGCCTATGTGGATACCGAGAGTAAAGCCATGGAATGGAGATAATACCACTCACGAAAAGTGAAGCTGACCGTTCCAACGATCTTGAGGTTGACGGTGTCAGAGGCATAAAAAAAGTGCCATAACATATCTGCTCATTGTTGCAGCAGATGGCCGTAAGTAAAGAGGACGTCTAAATTTTTTTGAAATGCCTATGAAAATCTTCACCCGCACGGTCTTCATTCTGACTCTTTTTTATTTGGCGAAAGCCCTGGCCGCTTGCTGTTTTTGCGATCCATC
>CAYUJK010000016.1:18540-20220 GCA_964444895.1 uncultured Roseivirgaceae bacterium | reverse complement strand
CCGTATTGAGCTATAACGTGAGGGTGTTTAACAACTACGCGCATCTCAACGACAACAACGAGTCGTCAAAAGGAATGATTGACTGGGCGCTACGCAATGAGGCTGACATCAAGTGTTTCCAGGAGTTTTACAATAGGCCGGGATCAGAGCTGTTTGATGTGAGCGTACAGCTTAAGCGTGCCGGATGGACACATTCTGCCTACAAAACGAGATTTACCGACAGAAATGGAGGCGAGTTTGGAATGGCTATTTTCAGTAAACAGCCCATCATTTCCCGTGGCGATGTAGTAGATGACAAGGGAGACTTTGCCAATGCCATATATGCCGATGTACTGATAAATGAAGATACTGTGCGGATATATTGCATGCACCTGGAATCCATGAGCATTGACGAGAGAAACGTAACGGAAACTGAAAAGCTAAAAAAGAGCTTTAAGGATACCGGATACAGGCTCAAAAGCGGGTTTAAAGCAAGGGCCCGCCAGGTGAAATTTTTGCAGCAACACATCCTGAAGAGTCCCCACCGGGTAATAGTGTGTGGCGACATGAACGAACTCCCCTATAGCTATCCCTACGTAAAGCTCCGCCGAAGCTTGTACAATGCCTTTGAAAAAAAGGGCGCCGGCTTTGGTTTTTCCTATAATGGCAAGCTGTTTTTTCTGCGGATAGACCACCAGTTTTATAGCAAGTCGCTGCGGCTGATCGATTTTAGCACCCATCGAAACATGAAGGAGTCTGATCACTTTCCGATATCTGCCATTTATTCTTTCCGGTAGGGTTTCTGTAAAATAAATGGGGCAAACCACTAACTTTGCCAAATGATAGCTCAAGCAGAGAAGAAGGACGTGAGGCTCATGAATATGGATGAGCTCACCGGTTATTTTGAGGAAATAGGTGAAAGGCCGTTCAGGGCAAAGCAGGTTTACGAATGGCTTTGGAACAAGTCTGCACAGACGTTCGACGAGATGACCAATCTCTCTGTGGGCACAAGAGAGAAACTCAAAAGCAACTTTGTCATCCGTCCCGCCGCTACCTTCAAGGAGCAGATCAGCGACGACCAAACGATAAAATCGGCCTTTCGACTCCACGATGGACACCTGATAGAAGGCGTGCTCATTCCTACAGAAAAAAGGATGACAGCCTGTATTTCCTCGCAGGTAGGTTGCTCGCTTACTTGCAGGTTTTGTGCTACGGGGTTCATGGATAGAAAAAGAAATCTTGAAGCACCCGAAATATATGACCAGGTGGTGGCAATTAAAGGCCAGGCAGAGAAGCACTACCGTCAGCCTCTCACCAATATTGTCTACATGGGTATGGGCGAGCCCCTGCTCAACTACCAGAATGTGCTCCGCTCGGTGGAACTGATCACTTCAGAAAATGGATTGGGAATGTCGCCAAAGCGAATTACAGTATCAACCGCCGGCATCGCCAAGATGATCAGAAAGCTGGGCGATGATGAGGTGAAATTTAACCTGGCATTGTCGCTGCACGCAGCCAATGAAGACAAGCGCAGCAAGATTATGCCCATCAATGAATCGAACAGCCTGGAGGCACTCAGTGAGGCGCTTAATTATTTCTATCAAAAAACAAAAAACAAAATCACACTGGAGTACATCGCCTTTCGCGACTTCAACGAAGGGCCGGACGACGCCCGGGAGCTGTTTAATTTTGCCAAGAGGA
>CAYUJK010000016.1:16862-18440 GCA_964444895.1 uncultured Roseivirgaceae bacterium | reverse complement strand
GACTTCAACGAAGGGCCGGACGACGCCCGGGAGCTGTTTAATTTTGCCAAGAGGATTCCCTGCAAAATCAACATAATAGAATACAACCCTATCGATAATGCAGATTTCTCAAAGGCGCTGCCAGAGAAAATCGACGCGTTCAAGGCTTATCTGGAGCACAAAGGCCTGGTAGTGAATGTAAGAAGAAGCAGGGGGAAAGACATCGACGCCGCCTGCGGGCAGCTCGCTAACAAGGGTTAAAAAAGAAGGCCGTCTCTCTTTATGTTTTGTTTGATATGAATCGGATTCTACTATAATTAATTAAAGAGATAACGGCCCTTAGTATCATTCTCCAAATATTTTGCCAATGCCCGAAGCATTCACTTCTACTACTTTCGGCTTGCCGTAGTATTTTACGGATCCTACTCCCGAAGCATTGCCAATGAATTTTTCCGAAGCGAAAACTTCAACACTACCAACGCCGTCTGATTCTACCAAAGTATTTTGGCATACCAGATTTTTAGCGTTATAGCTGCCTACCCCGGAAAACACCACTTTGTGATATCCGGCGGAGCCCTCTAGCCAGAAGCTTCCTACGCCGTTGATTACAGATATGACTTTTTCGGCCTCCACGTCCAGGCTTATTTCGCCTGCGCCGGAAAACTCCATCTTGAAATTCTTCAGTTTGAGTTGGTTCGTAGTTTCTATTTTAACCGCTCCGGTTACGATCAACTTGTCCAGTTCCACAACGGTTATATACACTTTAATGGATTTCTTTTTAGCAACTACTTTGTCAGGAATACTGATCGATAGCTTGCCATTTGCGGTATTAACCGCCAGTTTTTGGTGTACTTTTTCCGCAGCATTTATTTCCAGCTTACTTTCGGATCCTTGTTTTAGGTGTACTTCAAAAGGCCCCTCAAATTCCAGCTCGGTGAATGCCCCGGCAGGATAGCTTATTAAGATTTGCTCATCGTTGTTGTCAATACCGGCAAAGCTGTAAAGCACATAGGCTAATCCCAGTAGAATGGCGAGGTTGAATATCGTTTTCATTTTTTTGTTTTTGAATATCGTACCAATGCTTGCGCAAAGTTTGTTACGAAAGCTATGCCAGGCTTTTTAAATGGACTTTGGGCACAAATTGGCGGCTTCCGTTGACTCAAGGTGTTCACGATTGAACACTCTTGTGCACGAAATCGACATAAAAAAGTGGGAATCAGAGCTGTATCGCAGAATTTCCGGGCCTCTTGTGTTAATTCCTGTACCGGTTGGGTTTTTATTCTTATTTTTGCCAAAAATGAAGAAATAAAAGATGTTCGAAAATTTAAGTTTTAAGCTTGAGCAGGCATTCAAAACGCTCAAGGGTCAGGGAAGCATTACAGAAATAAACGTTGCCAAAACGGTAAAAGAAATACGAAAGGCGCTCATTGACGCCGACGTGAACTATAAAGTAGCCAAAGAGGTAACGGACAAAATAAAAACTGAAGCGCTGGGCAGGGACGTGCTCATAGCGGTGTCGCCAGGGCAGTTGCTGGTGAAGATCACTTCCGAAGAGCTTACCCGGCTCATGGGGGGCCAAAAATCTGACATCAACGTACA
>CAYUJK010000016.1:3263-16762 GCA_964444895.1 uncultured Roseivirgaceae bacterium | reverse complement strand
AATGCCATTAAATATGCCAAGGAAAAAGGCAAGAGCGTGGTAGTGGTGGACACTGCGGGTCGTCTGGCCATTGATGAGCAAATGATGGAAGAGATTGCCACGCTGAAAAAAGCACTTAAACCCTCAGAAACGCTCTTTGTAGTAGACTCAATGACCGGCCAGGACGCGGTAAACACGGCCCGGGAATTTAACGAACGCCTCGATTTTGACGGCGTAGTCCTCACCAAGCTTGATGGCGATGCCCGCGGTGGTGCTGCGCTCTCTATCCGAACCGTGGTAGACAAGCCAATCAAGTTTATCAGCACAGGCGAAAAAATGGAAGCAATTGACGTCTTCCACCCCGACAGGATGGCGCAGCGGATTCTGGGTATGGGAGACGTGGTGTCACTGGTGGAAAAAGCCCAACAGACTTTTGACGCTGATGAGGCCCGCAGACTCAATAAAAAAATACGAAAAAATCAGTTTGATTTTGAAGATTTTCTATCGCAGCTCGAACAGATCCGGAAAATGGGGAACATCAAAGATTTGATGAGCATGATACCCGGCATGGGCAAAATGATCAAAAATATCGACATAGATGACGACTCTTTTAAGCCAATTGAGGCCATCATCCGGTCTATGACCCCTGTAGAACGAAACAACCCCGACATCATCAATGGCAGCAGGCGAAAGCGGATAGCTGTTGGCAGTGGCACCAGCATTCAGCAGGTAAATAGCCTGATGAAGCAGTTTGATGACATGCGAAAAATGATGAAGACCATGAACAAGATGGGGGGTGGCAAGCGGGGCCTTGCAGCTCTCGGTAACCTGGGTAGATAGCTCATTTTCAAAAAAGAACGCATTTCCATTTATTTTGCGTAGGATTTTTGTTTATAGAAATTTTGCGTTATTTTTATCCAAAACAATTAAAGGTACAAAATACTTTTATAATGCCTTCTTTTTACAATTCTCATAGCAAATTCTACCAGGCAGTAGACTGTGTCATTTTCGGGTTTGATCTTGAGAAAATCAAATTGCTGCTGATTCACAGGGACTTTGAGCCGCAAAAAGGAAAATATTCCATCATGGGAGGGTTTTTGCAGGATACCGAGACGCTGGATGAAGCAGCGCAGCGGATTCTCCTTAAGCTCACCGGTTTGTCAAATGTTTACCTGGAGCAGTTTCACACCTACAGCCATCCCGACCGTGATCCCGCTGCCAGGGTACTCTCTACTGCCTATTATGCCCTTATCAAAATCGAAGAATCGGATACGGAAAAAGTAAAGGCCCACGGCGCCGAATGGTTTGATATAGACGAACTCCCGGAGTTGATTTTTGACCATGAGAGTATGGTAGAGCGCGCTTTCGATATGATCAAACATAAGAGCCGGTTTCACCCGATAGGATTTGAACTATTGCCCGATAAGTTTACTATCCCACAATTGCAGAAGCTTTACGAAGCCATAAACCAGGCCCGGCTGGATAATGCCAACTTCAGGAAAAAGATCGTATCCATGAATATTTTCGAACGGCTGGATGAGAAAGAAAAGGAGGGGTCGAAAAAGGGAGCTTACCTCTATAAGTTCGACAAGGAAAAATATGACAGACTAGTGAAGTCGGGTTTTTTGTTTGAGATATAAATATTCCAAGAGAAATGCTGGAAAAGTTAAAGGAAGAAGTATGTGAAGCCAACCTGGACCTGGTAAAACACCAGTTGGTAATTTTCACCTGGGGAAATGTAAGCGGTATAGACAGAGACACTGGCCTGGTGGTGATCAAGCCAAGCGGCGTTTCCTATGAGCATATGTCGCCCTCGGACATGGTTGTGGTAGATTTGCAGGGCAACCGGATAGAGGGAACCCTGAAACCCAGTTCTGATACCCCTACCCACCTGGAGCTTTACAAGGCCTTTGAAGGCGTAGGTGGTATTGTGCACACGCACAGCCCCTGGGCCACAATATGGGCACAGGCCGGACGTAGCATTCCGCCATTGGGGACCACGCATGCCGACTATTTTTACGGAGAAGTACCCTGCACCCGCAAAATGACCCGCCCTGAAGTGGAGGGGCAATATGAAAAAGATACAGGCAAAGTGATAATCGAGTGCTTCGAAAGCCTGGACCCCAAGGCTGTTCCGGGTGTACTGGTCAATAACCACGCGCCATTTGCCTGGGGGAGCGATGTGCACGCTGCCGTTCATAATGCCGTGGTGCTTGAGGAGGTGGCAAAAATGGCCTATCATTCTTTGCAACTCAACAGCAAAGCCGAAATAGACCAGTTTCTTCTCGATAAACACTACCTGCGAAAGCATGGCAAAGACGCCTACTATGGGCAAAAGTAATTTCATCAATTAAAAAAAATTCAAAAGTGGAAAGTAAATACACCATCGGCCTGGACTATGGCACCGACTCTGTTCGCTCTTTGATCGTCGATGTACAAACAGGATCAGAAGTGGCTAGTGCTGTTTTCGAATATCCCCGCTGGAAGCAGGGCAAATATTGTGATCCTGCTAAGAACCAGTTTCGTCAGCACCCCCTTGACTACGTGGAAGGGCTTGAGTTTGTCATCAGGGAGGCCCTGAAGGCAGCACCTGCCGGGGTTGCCGATCGCGTGGTTGCCATTTCGGTAGACACCACCGGGTCAACCCCCGTGGCAGTGAATGAAAAGGGGATCCCGCTGTCGATGGTTTCCGGCTTCGAGGAAAACCCCAATGCAATGTTTGTGCTGTGGAAAGACCACACTGCAGTAGCCGAAGCCGAAGAAATTAACCAATTGGCGCGCAGCTGGGGAGGAACCGATTTCACCAAATACGAGGGTGGCATCTATTCTTCCGAGTGGTTTTGGGCAAAAATCATGCGTGTGATCCGCGACGACCAGGCGATCTACCGGTCGGCATTTTCATGGGTGGAGCATTGCGACTGGATACCACATCTGCTTACCGGAAACACCGACCCCCTGAAGATGTACAGAAGCCGGTGTGCTGCCGGCCACAAGGCCATGTGGCACCCGGAGTGGAACGGGCTTCCTCCTGAGGAATTTTTAACACGCCTGGATCCAAAGTTGGCAGGATTGCGAAAGCGGCTGTATAGTGACACCTACACCTCTGACTTCTGCATCGGATCCCTTTCCGGGGAATGGGCCGCGAAGCTGGGCCTTAGCGAATCGGTAAAAATAGGAGTAGGGGCCTTTGACGCCCACCTCGGGGCCGTGGGTGGTGAAATACTACCCTATCATCTGAGCAAGGTAATGGGAACTTCCACCTGCGATATGTTGGTGGCGCCTGCTGATGAAATCGGTGACAAGTTGGTAAGCGGAATATGCGGGCAGGTGGATGGCTCTATCATCCCCGGCATGCTGGGCTTGGAAGCGGGGCAGTCGGCCTTTGGAGATATCTATGCCTGGTTCAAAAAGCTGTTGATGTGGCCGCTCGACACATTCCTGGACGGTTCGTCGCTGATCGACGCATCTACGAAAGAGAAACTAAAGAAAGAAATAGCAGACAAGATCATCCCGGAGCTTTCAAAGCAAGCCAGCAATATCCCGCTCGAAGACTCGGGTATTATAGCGCTGGACTGGATGAACGGGCGCCGCACGCCCGATGCCAACCAACTGCTCAAGGGCGCAATAGCGGGGCTGAGTCTGGGCTCCGACGCCCCCCGGATTTTCAGGGCCCTGGTAGAAGCAACAGCATTCGGAGCCAAGAAGATAGTAGATCGCTTTATCAGCGAGGGAGTGCGCGTAGACGGAGTGATAGCTTTGGGTGGTGTAGCCAAGAAATCACCTTTTGTGATGCAGGTGGTGGCAGACGTACTGAACATGCCCATTAAAGTGGTTCGGTCAGAGCAAACGTGCGCGCTGGGATCGGCGATGGCAGCAGCGGTAGTATCCGGGGAATATCCTACTATGGAAGACGCCCAGAAAGCGATGGGGTCTGGCTTCGAAACGGAGTATCATCCCGATGGCGAGCGGGCTGCGAAATACAAAACGCTGTACAGCCGGTATTCCGAGTTGGGAGACTTTATTGAGCGTCATAGCATTTAGGATCTTCGTGGGCTACCCAGGATTTGGCGATAGCACGGATGAAAGAAGGAATGCCGGGAGATTCGTGAAGGGGAAAGACAGGACAGCGGGACAATTTTCGAGATTAAACCACTAAATATTGTTTGCATCCGCTTATAAGAATTCTCTTGGCATTAAATAGCATCTGTTGCTTATTTTGCTTTTAATTTAGGAAATGACAAAGCAAAAACTTTATTGGACACTGCAGATTATCGGTTGGTCCGGCTATGCTGCCCTTCAGATATTCTTCCTTTTCCTGGTAGATAGCCCGGAAATTAAGAATGTAGCCAGTCTCGTCATTTCTGCGCTGTGGTTCCTCATCAGTACGCATTTTTTTCGAATATACATCAAGCGAAACCGGTGGCTGAAAATCACCCTTGCCGGGCTCGTGCCTCGCATGTTGCTCGCTTCTTTTCTGCTCGGCATATCGCACTATATTGTATTCGTCTTTATCCTGATCGCTTTTAATATCGTCAATTACGCCGAAGATTTTTCGCCGTTCACGATCATCACCTACGTCTTTTCATCAATGATCTATTATTTCGTTTGGACGCTGGTGTATTTTATTTACCACTATGTAGATAATTACAACAAATCGCTCAAATATGAAGCGGCAATCAACGAAATTGAACTCAATAAATTAAAATCTCAGCTCAACCCGCACTTTATCTTCAACGCACTTAACAGCATAAGGGCGCTGGTAGATGACGAGCCTTTGAAAGCCAAGAAGGCGATCACGCAGCTATCCAGTATACTTCGTAGTTCGCTGGTGATGAACAAACACAAGCTGACAGATTTTAAAGAGGAGCTGGAAACGGTGAAAGACTACCTGGAGTTGGAAAGCATTCGGTTTGAAGAAAGGTTGAAAATACACCTGGACATTGAGTCGGGCTCGGAGAACTTTAAAGTGCCGCCTCTAATGATTCAAACGCTGGTAGAAAATGGCATCAAGCACGGCATTTCCAACCTGAAGGAAGGAGGAACTATTAACATAAGCACCAAAATAGTCGATTCGAAGCTGCACGTACTGATCAGGAACAGCGGCAAATACGTAAATGGAAAGCTGAGGACAAGGAAGGGCTTTGGAATAGAGAACACCATTCAGCGACTCAACCTGATATATGGCGATCATGCGTCGTTTAAAATCGATAATGAAAAAAACAATAATACGGTGATAACGGAATTGATCATTCCACAATCGATATGATATGAAGGCATTAATTGTAGATGACGAACGGCTGGCGAGAAAAGAACTGATCAGCCTGCTGGGAGATTTTAAAAATGTAGAAATACTGGGCGAAGCAGCCAATGCCGACGAGGCCATCGAGATGATTGAGCTGAAGCGCCCCGATGTGATTTTTTTGGACATACAGATGCCCGGAAAGACCGGGTTTGAATTGCTGGAATCGCTGGACAGAGCCCCTAAGGTAGTTTTTACAACGGCGTACGACGAATATGCGCTGAAGGCTTTTGAATTCAATGCGCTTGACTATCTGCTAAAGCCTATTCACCAGGAGCGGCTTAAAGAATGCATTTCCAAACTGTCGGTCGACGTGAAAGACGACTATGGAAATTCGGGTTCCAAGCTGTCGCTTGACGATCGTGTGTTTGTAAAAGATGGCGAGCGCTGTTGGTTTGTGAAGCTGTCGGACGTGCGGCTTTTTGAGTCAGATGGCAATTACATTAAGGTGTATTTCGACAACAACAGACCTATGATTCACAAGTCGCTGAATGCGCTTGATAAGAAGCTTGACGACCGGTCTTTTTTTCGCGCCAGCCGCAAGCACATTATTAACCTGAGCTGGGTAGAGGGGATAGAGTCGTGGTTCAACGGCGGCCTTCTCGTGAGACTGAAGGGAGGAGATAAAATTGAGGTCAGCCGAAGGCAGGCCTCCAAATTCAAAGACAAGATGAGTCTTTGACCGCTACTTTTTATTTTGCATTTCGTCTACCGCCTTCATCACTTTCTTTTTGAGGTCTTCCTTAAAAGTTTCCAACCTCGAAGCCACGGCGCTATTGGATGTGCTGATGATCTGAGCGGCCAATATTCCCGCATTTCGTGCGCCGTCAAGGGCCACAGTAGCTACCGGCACTCCGGCAGGCATTTGTAATATGGACAACACAGAATCCCATCCGTCTATCGAATTGCTTGATTTTACAGGCACTCCTATTACCGGCAGTGTAGTGATGGAAGCCACCATGCCCGGCAGATGCGCCGCGCCTCCTGCGCCTGCTATGACTACTTTCAGGCCCCGGGAGCTGGCGGCTTTTGCGTAGTCAAACATCCGCTCTGGTGTTCGATGTGCCGACACAATGGTGATTTCGTAGGGAATTTCCAATTCGTCCAAAACCTCTGCCGCCTGCGCCATGATTTTCAGGTCCGACTGGCTTCCCATAATGATTCCTACCTGTGGAGTGCTCATGATTTTATCTTTAAGGTGTCTTTTATTTGTCTGGCTTTTGTTTTCAATTCCCGTATGTCGTTCGCTACAATGGTTACGTGGCCCATTTTTCGATAGGGCTTTGTCATTTTCTTTCCGTAAAGGTGAATGTGAGCCCCTTCCATTGCCAGCACATCCTCTATGCCTTCGTACCGCGCCGGACCGCTGTAGCCTTCTTCACCGAGTAAATTGACCATTGCCGAGGGGGATTTTATTTTTGTGGAGCCAAGTGGCCAGTTGAGAATGGCGCGCAAATGCTGTTCGTACTGCGAAGTGATGTTCGATTCGATAGACTGGTGGCCGCTATTGTGTGGGCGTGGGGCTATTTCATTCACCAGAATATCGCCGTCCCGGGTAAGGAACATTTCAACTGCCAGAATTCCCACCATTTCCAGTCGTTCAATCACTTGTGTGGCAATTTCTTCCGCTTTCTTTTCCAGGTGAGCGGGTAATGTGGCCGGAGAAAACAGGTATTCAACAAGATTGGCTTCCGGGTGAAAAGAAAGCTCTACGGAAGGGTAGGAGATCACCTCGCCTCGTTCATTGCGGGCCACGATCACAGACACCTCTTTTTCAAAATCAATACTTTTTTCCAGCAGTCCGGGCGCATCAAAAGCTGCAGGAATGTCTTGTTCAGTGGCGATTCGTTTTACTCCCCTGCCGTCGTACCCTTCGCGACCGAGCTTGTTAAAAGCCGGGAGAAACGCTTTGTTTTCCGCAACCTGCTGGCGGTTTTCAACCAGGATGAAATCTGCCGTGGGAATACCATGCTGCTTATAAAACTGTTTTTGGGTGCGCTTGTCCTGGATCAACTCCACAATCTCCGGCTGAGGGTATACTTTTTTGCCTTCCTTAGCCAGCGCTTTTAGTGCATCGGTATTCACACTTTCAATTTCAATGGTAATCAGGTCCATCGATTTTCCGAATTGGTATACCGTGTCATAATCTTTCAGGCTGCCGACGGTAAATTGCGTAGCAACATTTTTGCAGGGCGCATGAGGGTCGGGATCCAACACGGCAATGTCAAGGTTGAAGTCGATGGCAGACTGGATGAGCATCCGGCCCAGTTGCCCACCTCCCAATACGCCTATTTTAGCATTCTGATTGAAGACTTTGTCCACTCTATAATTTCTTCTAAAACACCATTACATCAATAACAGGGGCAAAAATAAGGGATTATTTTAAAATGATAGTTCTTTATTTCCGCCGTGTTTGGGCTACTGTGCTTTCTCAACCAAGGAACAGGCAGAAAGTAAAAAAGCCTTCCGCGCGGCAGAAGGCTTCATTTTATATGCATTTATTTTTCTTCTAAATATCAATGCCCATGAAGGACATGAAGGCGATGCCCATAAGGCCGGTGAGGAGCATGGTAATGCCCAATCCTTTAAGGCCGTCAGGTACATTACTATACTTTAGCTTTTCGCGGATAGCTGCCAGTGCAACGATCGCCAGAAACCATCCAATTCCCGAACCCAGCGCAAAAACAGAAGATTCTGCCAGTGTGTAGTCCCGCTGGGCCATGAACAGTGACGACCCGAGGATGGCACAGTTAACCGCGATCAGTGGGAGAAAGATACCCAGAGACCCGTATAGCGCCGGAGAAAATTTTTCGATGACCATCTCCACCAACTGCACGATGGCCGCGATAACGGCTATGAACATGATAAACCTCAAAAAAGTGAGGTCTACAGTAGCCAGGCTGGCATGAATGAAAGCAAGTGCGCCCTCTTTCAGGAGGTATTCCTGAAGGAGCCAGTTCACGGGCACGGTGATCACCAAAACGAAGATCACGGCCATCCCAAGGCCCAATCCGGTACTTACTTTTTTAGAAACGGCCAGGTACGAACACATCCCTAAAAAGTAGGCGAAGATCATGTTTTCAATAAATATGGCTTTAATGCCGAGGCTTAGTAATTCCATAATTCTTTTTACTTTTTATTTAGTGTTCTACATATCCGGTTTTTGTCCTCTGGACCCATATAATAATGCCCAGTACCATGAACGCACCAATGGGTGTTACCATCAGGCCGTTGTTTTGGATGCCGCCTAAGCCAATGGCCTCGAATACCGGAAATCCAAAGATATTTCCACTGCCAAGCAGCTCGCGGAAAAAAGCGATAGCCAAAATGATCCATGAATAGCCAAGGCCGTTTCCGAGACCGTCGAGCACAGAGTCGTAGGGTTTGTTGCCAAGAGCAAAAGCTTCCAATCTACCCATGATAATGCAGTTGGTAATAATTAGCCCCACAAATACGCTTAGCTGCTTATACATGTCGTAAGAGTAGGCTTTCAGCACCTCGCTCACCAGGGTTACGAGCGTAGCTACTACGGCTAACTGCACGATTATCCTGACGCGGGTGGGCACCAGGTTGCGGATGAGAGAGATGGAGAGGTTGGAAAACACCATCACGGCAATTACGGCAATTGACATGATCAGCGTGGGCTTCATTTGGGTTGTTACGGCAAGAGCAGAACAAATTCCCAATACCTGTATGGTAATGGGGTTGTCATCATTGAGAGGGTCTGCGACTATCCTTTTTCTCCTTTTTGAGAAAAAAGCCTCTACTTTTTTCTCTTTTACTGTCGACTTTTCTGTAGTTTCAACGCTCATAATCTACTATTTTTTTTGCGGTTAGCGGCCGGCTACCTGCTTTTCCGTTTTTGCTTTTTTCATATACTCTTCGTACAGGTCGAAGTAGTTTTTCAACATTTCATTCAACCCTTTGCCCGTGATCGTAGCACCTGACAAGCCATTCACATGGTGCTCGTCCAGTAGGCTTTCCGGGTTGCTTTCTGCTTTCAACATGGCCACTGACTTCAGGTTTCCCTGACCGTCATACACCTTTTGGCCCACAAACCGTTCCTGAACTTCTTTTTCTGTAATCCGGGCTCCCAGACCAGGAGTCTCTGTTTCGTGGTCAAACTTCGCACCTTTGATTGTGTTGAAATCAGTCTCCAACGCTATATATCCCCAGATTGGCCCCCATAGACCCCTGCCATACATCGGAAAGATATAGGCCTCGATCTTGGATTCGTCCCCTTTTTGGTGGTAGATAAATACCGGGTACTGACGCTCTTCGGCGGGTTTTTTGAAATTCTTGGCGATGTCCACATTTTCGGCTATCAAAGGCTCGCCTTTTTCGTTCTTTTCAATCGGTTCGCCATTAATGTCTACGACGATAGACTTGATAGAAGTTTCATAAAACTTGAGAACTTCCTCATTTTTCAACTTATCGACATCTATTACCGCACCCAATATCTGCTTTTTGGTATCAATTTCAATCGACCTCACCTGGGCGGGTTTTAAGCCCTGGTTGGCCAAAGACAGCAAACCTCCCAATACGATGGTGAGGACAGCTGTGAATACGATGATATAAGTATTAGACTGTTGCACGTTTCAACCTCCTTGATTTATTAGCTTTAACAATGTAGAAATCGATCAGCGGAGCAAACACATTCATGAGCAGAATGGCCAGCATTATGCCTTCCGGATAGGCTGGGTTAAGTACTCTGATAATGACGGTGAGTACACCAATCAGAAAACCGTATATCCACTTTCCGGCCTCAGTTTGCGAAGCGGTGACCGGGTCGGTGGCCATGTATACGGTACCGAATGCAAGGCCACCTATTACCAGGTGGTAGTGGGCAGGCATTTCCATAAAGGCGTTTAGTGCCAGGGCGTTAAAGCCCAGTGCCATCAGGTATGCTCCAGCAAATACACTCACGATTATTTTCCAGCTTCCTACTCCGGTTGCAATAAGAATTAAGGCGCCAATAAGACACATCAGAACGGATGTTTCACCAATAGAGCCGGGAATAAAACCGAAAAACATATTGGCAAAACTATAGAAGTCACTAGCAAGCGCCGTATTCGTACTATTCAAGGCATCGACTACGGCTCCTGCATTATTTGACGAGGTTTCGTAGGCAATAGCCAGCGGTGTGGCGCCCGAATATCCATCTACCGGAGTGTTTTCTCCTATATATGTCCATACTTCTCCTGATATCTGCTGCGGGTAGGCAAAGTACAAAAACGCACGGGCTGTAAGTGCTACGTTCAGAATGTTCATTCCTGTTCCGCCGAATACTTCCTTCCCAATGATCACGGCAAAAGCCGCGGCCAATGCCACTTGCCACAAGGGAATGGTAGGTGGTACTACCAACGGGATCAGCATTCCTGACACGAGGTATCCCTCATTAACAGGGTGCCTTCTGATGGTGCAAAAGGTGAACTCGATGCCTAAGCCCACAGCGTACGATACGATAAGGATAGGGAGCACCTTCAATAAACCCACGCCGGCCTGTTCCCAAAAGGTAGGTGTAACGCCGATAGCCAGGTAGTGTTGATAGCCGACATTCCAGATACCCCATAGCAAGCAGGGAATCATGGAGATGATCACGGTAACCATCATACGCTTCAGGTCAATGGCATCGCGAATATGGGCTCCTTTACTGGGTGTTACCAGGTTTGGCGCATAAAGTAGCGTTTCGACCCCTTCAAAAACATAATATAACCGTTCAAACTTGCCCCCGCTTTCAAACAGAGGCCGGTACTTGTCGATTACCTGCCTTAATACTTTCATTAATGATTAACTATTTATAAGTAAATTAATTCCTTCTCTAAGTATTGACTGTACTTCGTGCTTCGAAACGTCTACAAATTCACACAATGCGAGGTCCTCTTCAATTACTTCGTAGATGCCAAGTGCCTCCATTTCGTCATAGTCTTCGGCCAGGATAGCTTTCAGCAGTTGGGTGGGGAGGATATCCAGCGGCGTCACATTTTCGAAAACTCCGGTTTGAACAAAAGCCCGGTGCTCACCATTAGTGTTGGTGGTTAGCGTTCTTTCTTTGCTGGGGTTTAAAAACGAAAGCAGACCTATGGCGCGGTGGTAGCTGAGCTTCTCCACGGTGGGCATTATCCAGCCGAACATTTCGTGATAGTTTCCCTCTGGAATAACCGTCACCATCAGGTCGTAAAAACCGATGTAGCCGTCTTTGGCTATTTTTTCGCCGGTGAGCACATTGCCAGATATATAGCGAACATTGTCTGAGGCAATGTTGTTTTCAATGAACTTGTTGATACAGGCGCCGGTGTAGGTTTTGTAGTATTGAGGATTCTTTACCTCTGATCCCGCCAGTGCGATGGTTTTGGAAGCGTCGTAGCGTCCCTCTACGAACAATTTTCCTATTTGTATCACGCCATAGGGGTTCAGCGTCCATACTATATCTCCTTTGTTAATAGGATCTACCTCATGCACCAGTGTGCCCACGTTGCCGGCGGGGTGTTTTCCCGATACTTTGTGTACTTCCACATCTTTGGTATGGGCAAATACATTGGAAACTTCGGCGTTGCCATTGAGGCCAAGGTGTATTTTTCCGGATGTAAATTTCTTTAGTATTTCAATCCCGGCCTGAAAATAGCTTTCTTCCCCTTTGAATATAAAATCGTAATCCGGGGCGAGGGGGTGGGTGTCAAATGTGGAAATGAAAATTGCCTTTGGGGTATCTTCGGCGTTGGCGACGATGCCAAAAGGCCTTTGGATGATATTGGGCCACACGCCGCTCTTCAATAGCGAAGCCTGGGCGTCTTCGCGCGACAAATTGCCGATTTCTGATATCGAATGTTTTTTAAAGCTTTCGTAAGAAATTTCTTTATCGGCCAGGATTTTGACCTCCAGAAGCTTTCTTTTTTCTCCTCGTTTGATTTCAGAGATTTCACCACTTACTGGGGAGCAGTACATCACCTGTTCTGCCATTTTATCAAACAGAACGGGTGTGCCGGCCTTTACGGTGTCCCCTTCATTTACGAGAAGCTTGGGCCTTTTTATTCCATAAAAATCGGTGGGCTTAATGGCGAATGTTTCAGGTTGCGAGGCATCAGCTAATTTCTTGTCAGCCTTTCCTTTGAGTTTTATATCAAAACCCCTCCTGATCCTAATATTGTTTGACATCGGCGATATTATTTGTGCTGAATTTTCAATGGGCAAAAATAAATAAATTTTGTTTTTAACCTCTATAATTCCAGGCTTTGTTAAAAGGATTTTTCATAGTGATGCGTTAGTAGCCAAAGCTTTGGACTCTTTTAGTGCTACTGTACTACGAAATCAGCGTTTAGCTCGCGCACATGGTTGGCTACGTTTTCCATCAGCCACATGGGTGTAGATGTAGCGCCGCAGATGCCTACGGAGTCATCGGGGCGAAACCACTCGGCTTTCACCTCCTTTTCATCTTCGATAAAGTAACTTCGGGTATTTTCCTCCTGGCATGCGCCAAAGAGGGCCTTTCCGTTGGAGCTTTTTCTGCCTGCCACAAAGAGAATCACGTCGTGTTCTTTGGAAAACTGCTTGAGCTGCGGTTCGCGGTTAGACACCTGGCGGCATATACTGTCGTTGGCGTCAAAGGCTTCGGTAGTATTCTGCGCCCGGGACGCTTGTATTCGCTTTTCGATGACGCTCTTGATATGGTAAAACCCTGCGGTGCTTTTGGTGGTTTGGCTGTAGAGCGTAATGGGGCGGGTATAGTCGAGCTGGTCCAGGTCTTTTTCTTCCGTTACGATTATGGCTTCCTGGTTGGTTTGCCCCGTGAGGCCGGCTACTTCCGCATGTCCTTTTTTGCCATAGATTACGATCTGCCCGTCTTCTTTTTTCATCTTTTCGTAGGCGTGGCGCACCCTGTTTTGCAGCTTTAGTACTACAGGGCAGGAGGCGTCTATCAGTTCTATATTGTTTTTCAGGGCTATTTCGTAGGTTTCCGGTGGCTCTCCGTGCGCCCTTATCAATACCTTACAATCTTTCAGGGTTTTGAGCTCTTCATGTGTGATCACCACTAGCCCTTTTTCGGCCAGGCGGTGTACCTCGCGGTCGTTGTGGACGATGTCTCCCAGGCAATACAGCTTGCTGGAGTGTTCCATTTCGTCCTCGGCCATTTGAATGGCATATTCTACCCCAAAACAGTATCCCGAATTTTGATCTATTGTGACGTTCATACCTATAGTTTTTTACCTACCTATCACCTGGC
>CAYUJK010000016.1:0-3163 GCA_964444895.1 uncultured Roseivirgaceae bacterium | reverse complement strand
TCGGCCTGCGGAAATACCACCGTGCCGATGTCTCTGCCGTCCATTACTACTCCCTTTTCGTCACCCATTTTTCGCTGTAGCGCTACCATTTTTTTCCGTACTGCCGATATCGCGCTCACCTCGCTTACTTTTTCGGATACGGCTAAGCCCCGTATATCTTCTTCTACATTTTGCTGATTCAGGTAGGTTTCGTTATTTCCAGACGTTTTGTTCAGGCGGAATGTTATGTCTATTTCATCAAGGGCCTTTTCTACGGTCCTGCCGTCAGTAAGGTCAACCTGATGTTGCAGAAAGTAAAGCGTAGCGGCCCGGTACATGGCGCCGGTATCGATATAGATATACCCAAGGGTCTTGGCTACTACCCTGGCCGTGCTGCTTTTTCCACAGCCGGAGTGGCCATCTACGGCTATGATAATTTTTTTATCCATAACTTTAGCAGTCTTTCACCGGGCAGGGAATGGGCCCTCGTTTGGGTTGTTGTTTCTTTTTCGGCTTGTTAGCAGCGCAGGCTACTACCAGTAGACACACGACGGCGAAGAGTACTATTTTTACGATAATTTTTTTCATCTGATTATTTTAGTCGTGTCGGTTTCATAAAGAAATTTTGCGGTGCGGACGAGCCGCTGAGTAATTGTGGCATCAAATATAAATATATAGTTTAGGAGAGTAAATTTTAAGAATATGAGTTTCGAAGAAAAAGCTAAAAAAGTGATTGACGATCTGCGAAAGGGAGTAGATCATATTATTGAAAACACCCAGTCGTCAAAGGACGAAGTGGTGGACGAGGTGGAAAAGCTGATTGAAGAGCTGAAGAAAAGCGGCAACCGTGTCGACAAAGGCTTTGAAAAGTTCAGGGAAGAAAATAAGGACTCATTCGATAAAATTGAAAAGGGCCTGAAGCAAGCGGCCGGAGAAGTGAAGAAGGTCTTCCAGGAAGCCTTCAGAAAGCTATAACCACACGTGTTTAGCACATTTTTACATAGCTACCCAGCCATTTCAGGTCTTTTTGATGCTTTTGTAGCAGGCGGGCTACATTTGCGTCTTCGAAGTGTCCGTCGATGTCGATAAAAAACCAGTATTTGAAATTCTTTCCTTTTTTTGCCGGCCGGCTTTCTATCTTGGTAAGGTTTACCCCCGCATCGTAGAAGTCCTGAAGCAGCACTACCAGGCTGCCGGGTTTATCGGCTGTTTTTGCCAGAATAGACGTTTTATCGTTCTCGCTTTTGGCATTTACAAAATCTTTGGAAATGATGAGAAACCGGGTGAAGTTGTCTTCGGAGTCTTCCACGTTGTCAAAAAGGATAGGCAAGTTGATCAGCCTGGCAGCAATATGCGGGCACAGCGCTGCGGCGCCGTCTTCTTCCATGGCGAGCTTAGCCGCTTTCGATGTGGAATTTACGGGGATCAGTTCAGGTGTATTGCCATTAAATGATTCGGCAAGAAACTTTTTGCATTGCTTAAAGCCGATGTCTTTCGAATAAATCTTTTTGATATTGGCCAGGTTTTCCTCTCGTGTGCCAAAGGCAAAATGGATGGAAAGGGCAATCTCGGCTACGATTTTCAGCTCGGTTTGCCCCAGCAGATCGATGGTCTCTGCTACGATGCCCTCCTGGTTGTTTTCGATGGGGATCACCCCGAAGCGGGCGCGTTCGGTAGCCACAGCGTCAAACACCGATTCGATAGATGAAATGGGCATGTATTCGCTCATGGCCCCAAACCGGCTCTCTGCTGCCTGATGGGTAAACGACCCCTCGGGGCCAAGGTAAGCGATGCGCTCGGGTAGCTCAAGGTTTCGGCTGATGGCAAATATCTCCAGGAATATGGCTTCGATAGCCGGTTTTTTTAGCAGACCCTTGCTTTTGGAA
Organism: uncultured Roseivirgaceae bacterium; assembly: GCA_964444895.1. Lineage (GTDB taxonomy): Bacteria > Bacteroidota > Bacteroidia > Cytophagales > Cyclobacteriaceae > CAJXNP01. Next base: position 1,298 of record CAYUJK010000016.1, on the reverse strand, counting down.
GAGAGGCGTTCAATAATATCTTTTTCTCTTTCAGGGCGGTAGATAACGGTTTTATTGGCTCTTTTCAGTTCGCCTACGCGCTTCACTATCTCCATTCTTTTGTTAAGAATATCAAGCAACTGGTTGTCGCATTCGTCAATTTCCTTTCGTAGTTTGTCGAGGTCCACTGCCATCCGTATTTTTTTGCCAATTGTAAAATGAGGGGCAAAAGTATCTAATTTTAAAGTATTTACAAACCTGAAACACAGCAATAACTTTCAAATCAACCCACACAATCGTTCGTTAATAAGGTTTAAAAATGTAATTTAGAAGAAAAAACCCATGACGGACACGGGAACCAACGCGATAAAGGAACTGGAAGACAGAATAGAGGCCCTTGAACACGAAAAAAAAGCCCTGCAGAAAGTCATTTCACACGATATCCGCTCACCGTTCAACAAGGTCCATGCGCTCATCCAGCTCATGAAAATGGATGAAGACACACTCACAAAAGATCAAAAGGAGTACCTGGAAAGCATGCACATTACGATCATGAGCGGTTTGGAGCTCATCCGCAACCTGCACGACGCCCGCCTGATTGATGAAGGCAGGATAGACATAAGTAAAGAACAAGCCGATCTGTTCATGATCACCAGCAAGGCCATCTCCAACTTTGAGGACCTGGCCGAACTGAAAAACATAAAGATAGAGTTTGTAAACCAATGCAAAAAAGCAGAGGTGTTGACAGACGCCCACTATTTGCAGCGGGCCATCGAGAATGTCATTTCCAATGCCATCAAATACTCCTATGACAACAAGCCGATAGTTGTAACCCTGAGCAAGGAAGACAACATTTACAGCATTAAGGTTGACGACTTTGGTCAGGGTGTGCGGCTGGAAGAGGTGAAGCTGCTCTTCAGAAAGTTTCAAAGGCTGGCCGCCAAAGCCACGAAAGGGGAAAGCTCCGCGGGACTGGGCCTTTACCTGGCCGACCATTTCGTCAAAACCCTGGGAGGAGAAATTTTTCACAAAAACGAAAAAAAGGGGATGACCTCGTTTGTGATTCAACTGCCGGCGTAAACTATCTTCCATTCGGGGGCGCCTGATTTTGTAGACGGCGTGTGTCCCCCATTGTGATGAGCGAGCCTGTTTTCCAGGTTATCTGTGCAGCCAGTGTAGTATTTGTCGGTTTTAGAGGAATAGAGAATGTAGACGTACCAGGTGGGCATAGGATAGTAATAAAAAGAAAAAGGCGTCTTTTGAGACACCTTTTTTGTATTTCAGTGGAGCATATCGGAGTCGCCTGTCCCGGCGAATGC
>CAYUJK010000015.1:15982-20826 GCA_964444895.1 uncultured Roseivirgaceae bacterium | reverse complement strand
AGGTGGACAGCCTCCTGGCCTCAACCGTGATCCTGATCGACCCATGCCTCAACCCAGACGGCATGCAGCGATTTTCGTCATGGGTAAATGCCAACAAATCCCACCACCTGATTGGAGACCCCACCAACCGGGAACACCATGAACCCTGGCCAAAGGGCCGTACCAACCACTACTGGTTTGACTTGAATCGCGACTGGATCATGTCCACACAGCCCGAATCTCAATCACGCATTAAGGTCTTTCATGACTGGAAGCCAAACGTTGTTACCGACTTCCATGAGATGCGCAGTAATGCTACCTTCTTTTTTCAGCCCGGTGTGCCGGAGAGAACACATCCGTCCATCAGCCAAAAAAACATTTCGCTGACACAAAAAATAACCGAGTACAATGCCCGCGCATTTGACAGACAGCGCAAACTTTACTTTACGCGTGAGCTTTTTGATGATTTTTATCCGGGCAAAGGGTCCACCTACCCCGACCTGAACGGTGGTGTGGGCATTTTGTACGAGCAGGCTTCCTCGCGGGGGCACCTGCGCGAAACTGAAAATGGATCCTTGAGCTTTATGGCCACCGTTAAAAACCAACTGACCATGTCGCTGTCCACCTTAAAAGCCGTTGTGGATCTGCGTGGCGAGCTGCTTAAATACCAGGCCGCCTTTTACCAGAATTCCATGGACATGGCGCGAAAAGACACTGAGAAAGCCTATATTTTTGGTGACGCCAACGACCGACGCCGCGTGAATGCGCTGGCAAGACTGCTTCAAAGCCACGACATCACCATCTACCGCCCGCTGAAAAATGTCGACGTTAACAAGAAGATTTTCTACCCGGAAAGCAGCTTTGTCATTCCTTTGAGCCAGCCTCAATACCAGCTGATAAAAACTTTATTTGAACGAAGAAAAAGCTTTGTTGACAGTGCATTCTACGATATTTCGGCCTGGGCGCTGGACCTTGCTTTTGATGTCGATTTTGAGACGCTTACTACCAAAAATATTGAAAGTGACCTGGCAGGCGCCCAGGTAGAACTCATCGATTCACTGCCAGGACAACTCCCCTGGAAAAGCCGGTATGCCTATGCAATTCGCTGGGATCACTACTATGCTCCGTCGGTGCTGTACCATCTTTTGCACAAAGGTGTGATGGTGAAGGTAACGGAAAAGGAATTTCATGATGTCAACGGCAACCGCTTTGCCAGTGGAACGCTGGTGGTACCCATGGGCATCCAAACGCTTTCGCCCGACGACATCTATGATCTCTTGGAAGAGCTAAGTGAATTATACAAGATTGAAATTTTTCCGGTTGAAACAGGCCTTACGCCGTTGGGTGTAGATATCGGTAGCCCCTCCATGCACGTAGTAAAAAAACCTGAAATCTTGTTATTAACGGGAGAAGGCGTAAATGCTTATGAAGCTGGTGAAATATGGCATCTGCTGGACTACAAGCTTGACATTCCGCTTTCCTTAGCACCACTTGGTGAACTGGCAAATGCCAACCTAAGCCGCTACACCTGTATTATTTTTCCTGATGGAAACTACGCAGAAATCCCCTCGGCAGCGCGTGAAAAAATCAAGGCCTGGGTTCACAGCGGCGGCACGCTGGTAGCACAAAACGACGCCATTTCGTGGCTGAAAAATCAGGGAATGCTCTATGCCTCACTAAAAGAAGGCGAGCTGGATACGGCCAGGAAAGAAGTTCGCTATGCCGATATCGACAAGGTGAAGGGTGTTCAAAACATGGCCGGAGCCATTTTTCAGACGAAAATGGACATCACCCACCCGATATGCTTTGGCTATCACAAAAACCGGCTGCCAGTGTTCAAAAACTCCAGGGTCTGGGTCGACTTACCGGATATTTCTTTTAACTCACCAGTAACCTTCACCCAAACGCCGCTCCTGGCCGGGTTTATTTCGGCACGTAATACTTCCCTTCTCCGAAATTCATCGGCGGTGCTCGTGAGCCGCGCTGGTGAAGGAAGGACAGTCGCTTTTGCCTTTACTCCTGCCTTTCGTGGATCCTGGAGGGGTACAGAAAAATTGCTGATCAACAGCCTGTTTTTCGGAGACATCATTAAAACCCGCTACTGACTTTTTCGAAGTACTTCCTGATCTTTTTCGGAATTTTATTCGTTCAAAAAAATGTTATCAATATGTGCATGCGCCGAGCGTGAAGACCGCGAGGCAGCCCGGCGCCACGATTTTTTGGGGCCAAACCGGAGCACACCTTGGCAATTGAAAAAACCCAATAAAGTAAGCGAATGAATACCGTACTAAAAGAATACCTGGAAAGAAGGCTCAAGCCTACCCGAATCGTCCCTAAACAAGTAAAAAAAATGCCGGGGCCGGTCATCACGATATCAAGAGATTATGGCTGCCCGGCCAAGCGAATTGCGGGCATGCTTTCCGCCACGCTCAACAGGCTGGAAATCCAAAGTGATAACGTGGCCCGGTGGTATTGGTTGGGCAAAGAAATCATGGAAGAGTCGGCCAGAGAACTCCATTTGAGGCCTGAGTTGGTAAATGAAATTGCCAAGTCAGAAGACAAAAATATCCTGGAAGAAATTCTCCTTGCCTTCACCAACAAATACTATCCCGGCGATATTAAGATAAAAAAAACCATCGGGGAGATCATCCACACCTATGCCACCACAGGTCACGTGATTGTCGTAGGCCGGGGTGGGGCGGCAATCTGCCGGGATATCAAAAAAGCCCTTCACATAAAGCTGACGGCGCCGCTGGCCTGGAGAATAAACGATGTAAGCCGAAGGCACAACCTAACCCTGGCCGAAGCAGAAAAGAGAATAAAATCCATAGACCATCAGCGGGAACTACTGCGAAAATTTTTCTCCGCCGAAAAAACAGATAATGCGCCATTTGACGTTGTATTCAATTATATGACCTGTTCTGACGAAGAAATCGTGCAGAGCATTGTGAAAATAGCAGAAATGAGAGATCTGCTGTAAAAAGATTCGCAAACACTTGATTTTCAATTTTTTAATCCCTTTGTTTGAGGATATTTTGCTATTGAGGTTGCAACATTTGAACTTTTAACCGTTTACTTTTTTTAATTTTTTATGGATAGCAAAGAACTTGACGCGGTGAGGGCTAAGATTGCCCGTTATTGCGCTTACAGAGAACGGGCTACCAAAGAAGTGATCCAGAAACTTGATTCCTTTGGGCTGGAGGAACCGCAAAAAGCTATGCTGGTGTCGGAGCTTAGGAAAGAAGGATACCTGGATGACGAACGCTTTGCCAAGCTGTATTCCGGAGGAAAATTTCGCCAGAAAAAATGGGGTAAGTTAAAAATCAAGCGGGAGCTTCGCCTGAAAGGTATTTCCGAAGAAACCATTCAAAAAGGCCTGGAAGAGATTGAAGGTCAAACCTACCTGGAGACGCTGGAACAACTTGCTCTGTCTAAATTCAAAGACCTTAAGGAGACCAACCTGTATATCCGCAAAAATAAGGTAGCGGCATTTCTGGTAAGCAAAGGCTATGAGTCTGAGTTAGTTTGGGGTGTGCTCAACAAGCTCAACTAAGTTCCACGATTATTTAATACAGGCCCGGCTTGCGGGAATAGCTGATAATTCCTTACTTTTCAGGGATGTCTAAGAAAAAAACGGCCTTTTTTTGTCAAAGCTGCGGCGCGCAATCGGCTAAGTGGATTGGGAAATGTCCCAGTTGTGGGGAGTGGAATACCTATGTAGAAGAGGTAATAGAGAGCGGCAAAAGCGAGCCCTGGAGTTCGCCCGAGATCCGCGGGCCCAAAAGCAAAGCCCTGAAATTAGCCGAAGTAGAAAGCAGTGGTGAGAGGAGGACGCCTTCCGGCGATGCGGAGTTGGACCGGGTACTTGGAGGTGGTATCGTGGAAGGCTCACTGGTACTCATTGGCGGTGAGCCTGGTATAGGTAAGTCTACCCTGATGCTGCAGGTGGCTCTCATTCTAAGAAAAGAAAAAATCTTGTACGTATCCGGGGAAGAGAGCCTCCAACAAATAAAGATGCGGGCAGAACGCCTGCAAGGCCAAAACCAGAGCCTGTACCTCTATGCTGAGACATCGCTGGATCATATTTTTGAGCAAATACAGGGTATTCAGCCAAATATCCTCATCATTGACTCAGTGCAGACGATCTATTCAAGTCAGATTGAATCGACCCCTGGCAGCATTTCACAGGTAAGGCATTGCACTGGTGAGCTGATGAAGTATGCCAAGACATCGAACGTGCCCGTATTCATAATTGGGCATATCACCAAAGACGGCACACTCGCCGGACCGAAGATATTGGAACACATGGTAGACACCGTAATCCACTTTGAGGGAGACAGGCACCACGCCTACCGAATTCTCAGAACCACCAAAAACCGCTTTGGCTCAACCTCTGAACTGGGCATTTATGAAATGCAAAATTCCGGTTTGAGGCAAGTGTCAAATCCTTCTGAAATACTGCTATCACAGCGAGATTCCGCTACCAGCGGCGTAGCTATAGGCGCCACGGTGGAGGGAAACCGGCCCCTGCTTATCGAAACACAATCGCTGGTGAGTGCGGCTACCTACGGTACTCCCCAGCGCGTGTCTACAGGCTTTGATCTCAAACGGCTGAATATGCTGCTGGCCGTGCTGGAAAAGCGGGCCGGCTTCCGCCTGGGCATGCAGGATGTTTTCCTGAATATTGCCGGCGGGCTTCGCGTAGACGACCCCGCCATTGACCTGGCTGTAGCTATTTCAGTGGTTTCGTCTTACAACGATATTGAGGCGCCCGCTAACTACTGCTTTGCTGCCGAGGTGGGACTCAGTGGCGAAATTCGCGCCGTAAACAAAATCAATTCGAGAATAGCCGAAGCCGAAAAGCT
>CAYUJK010000015.1:2546-15882 GCA_964444895.1 uncultured Roseivirgaceae bacterium | reverse complement strand
CCAAGAGCTTTTGCCGACAGCCAGGCCATCATTTTTTTTGTACTTATCATAGGCGGTGCGCTTTCTGTTATCAAATCCACCGGGGTTGTTGACGCAGTACTGGGAAAAATGCTGCACCGGTTCGGCTCAAAGCCGCAGGTATTGATATTCACCGGCGTATTTATCTTTGCCGCAGGCTCCAGCACACTGGGAATGGGTGAGGAGTATTTGCCTTTTGTGGCTGTTTTAATTGCGCTTTGCGCCGCTCTCGGACTTGACGCCCTCACAGCGGTAGCTATCATGGTTGTGGGCTACGGTGTGGGCTTCGGTACAGCTGCGCTCAATCCCTTTACAGTATTGGTTGCACAGGATATCGCCGGCGTAAGGCCTACTTCAGGCATTTGGTACAGGCTCGTGATTTTTATTCCTTTTTTCATAATAGGCTATCTGCATGTGAGGAAATATGCCGCAGGGGTATTGAAAAAAAAGAAAGAAGACATTCCGGAGCAACAAACCGTCTCACACGACTACCCCAAACTCAGCTCTCTCCACAAAGTGATCCTGGCAATTACGTTTGCTACGCTGCTGATCATCATCTACGGCATTTCAGAATTATCAGGATGGGGCTGGTATTTGGTTGAACTCGGCGCAGCCTTCTTCGCCCTGGCCCTTATTGTTACGCTTGTAGCGCGGCTTTCATTTGACGAGGCAGCGTCCAGGTTTGCCGAAGGCGCCACAGAGCTCACTACCACGGCGCTGCTGATCGGCTTTGCCCGTGCCATCGCATTGGTGCTCGAAGACGGGCAGGTACTACATACCATTGTTCACTATCTCTCTGTACCGCTGCAGCAAACCGGCCCGGAGGTAGCCTCGGTAGGCATGTACATCTTACAAAGTATTCTCAACTTCTTTATACCCTCGGGCAGCGGACAGGCCTTCGTAACCATGCCACTGATGGCGCCCATCGGAGACCTGGTGGGAGTAAGCCGGCAGGTAAGTGTACTCGCCTACCAAATGGGCGACGGCTTTATGAATATGATCGTACCTACAAATGCCATACTGATGGGTATATTGGGAATTGCCAAAATTCCTTATGACAAGTGGTTCAAATTTATCCTTCCGCTGATGGTGAAATTCTGGATACTCGGCTCTATCGTGCTGGTGATTTCTGTACTGATAGGCTATCATTAGCCACATTAAATCCCAGGCATTTTTTCAACATCTATTGCTTCTTTTGCGCATGCAAAAAAATGGAATGACAGCTCCCGCCATCATTCCATAACACACTGTCCGTTCATAGACAAAAGATTGGCTACTGCCTTATCATAATAAAGGGTTTCTTCGTACCTGAGCCAGTTGTATACCCCGCTATGTTTCCCGGGGTATGGTTGAGGTGCCTTCCTTCCATCGAATGCGCCTCCCCGTCAAGGAAAAACTGCATGTAAAAGTGATTGTATTCCGTCTGAGGCATTCTCATCATAAAGTTGCTTTCATCGCCGTCTTCGTCGGTAAAGGTGCCGAAGATGTCATAAAATTCCGGGAATTCTCCTTCATAGGGAGCGATGCTTTCGAGTTGTACTGTTCCCGACCGGTCGTCCAATTGCAAGCTCCATGCAGACTGCTCATAGCTTGATGGAAGAAACGGACGGGGAGTGGTAACGCCTCCGCTGAATTTACCCGCCTTACGGGCGTATCCACCATAAGCGCCCCCACCCGGATCGGTGTGGAATCCGCTCATAAAGTCTTCATCTGACAGGTAATATTCAAACCGCCGTCCGCCAAGCGCATCCCATCGCAGGTTTGGGTTTTCGCCGTCAATGTAGAAAACAATTTTATTGCCTTCTATGCTTCCATTTACCTTAAAGGCATTGTTCTGGCTGTCGTAGAATGTGCCAATGCGGTTGTCAGCGACCGGCCTGTCAGACCAATAGCCCGGGAGATGATAAATATCGAGTTCGCCTTCGTGCCCATCGAACACAAGTTGCCATCTACCCAAAAACTTCAGTTCTTCCCAGGGTTTGGGATCTAGCAGGGGGATTTCCACGTAGGCCAGCGTGCGCCCATATTGCCTGAGGTAATCGTATGAAATAAGGGTAAAGCTATCATCGGTGCCCGTCCAGCCCGTTCCCCAGCTATTCTTTACAATAAAAAAATGCTTATCCGGATCGGGATCAGATTTATCAAACCCTACTATTAGCATAGAGTGGGCCATGATATCACAAGATGCACAGGGCGTCCATACATTGTTATCGTCCATTCCACCTTCGTCCCAGGGCACGGAACCGGTAAAATCCCAAACCACTTCCAGCTTTCTTCTCAATATTTGTTCAATAACTTCCGGATCGCTTGCTTTTGCCGCGTCGTCTTCCCATTTGGCCAGCCCTACTCCAAAATACTCATCGGCATGTAGTACATCGTAAGAAAGCTTATTGCTGTCCAGGTTGAAGTTACTCATATTCCTTTGTTTCTGATAAACGGCAGATTGCCAGTCATCATCCAAAAGTGTGGGATCATTTTCCGTGCTGTAGTTTACGGGCTGGTAAGGCATCACTTCAGCAAGGGGCACTTTCAGACCCCGGGTCCACATGTCAAATATGTATCCTCCGCCATTGCCACCACCAAAGGCTGCCACCTGCGTTTCAGACCCATCCTCACCGCGAGCCAGTATGTCGTCCCAGGTAGGGTGTATCCATAGTGTCTTTCCCAGGTAGTTTACAAACTCCGGGCTAAGCTCCATGGCGCCGTAGCCCAGTCTCATGTAGGCCGCTTCAAGCGCGGCTACTGACGCAAAAGCTATGCAGGTGGTACGGTTGCCCTGGTTTCTGATGGGGGTTTGCTGTGCCCGAAGATCCACGACCTCGCCAGTCACAATTACCTCGGGAGGCGTTTCCAGGTCTCTGTCGCATGCCATCATGGCTACGACCAGCACGAATAAAAATAGTTTAGCTGCTTTCATCATCGTTTTAAATTCAGTTTTCAGTTGGTATTACTTTCTTAATGATTCAGAAAATGATAAGTCTACCATCCGCCACATCAGAAAAAATCGAACGAAGCGTCTGGACGACACATGGCTTCCAAACTACCCACCTTATCCTGGCCAGAAATAGTAGATTGTACCAGGGAGGCCTAAGTAAATTTTTCCATGTCTCAATATCCTCGTAGTAATGCTGTAAAGGTAGTTTAGCAGAAAATAAGAAGCTGAAACGGGTGTAACAACAACTGAAACGATTGTAACACGACTACAAATCGGGGAGGGAAATCTGGTCCGTATAGAACTTAAAACGGGAGTGGGAGTAGTCAAGGAGATCAATGCGCTCGATGGCGTCTTTCTTGTGGTTGTAAAAAACTTCGACATAAAAATTGGTCATAAGGTAGAGGTTTACCTTATAGCCGTAATAACGAATAGCCACTACGAAACTCCCTCTTTCGTAGAGGGTTTTTATCTTATCCATCAAGCTCAAACCCAAGAACTCTCCAGCCTTCATAAATTTTTAGTGTTAAGCTCCACTTTCGTTACATAAATTAGGTATCAAAAAGCTCTTCCCGTGGTGACAGCAGTCGGGAAGCAGCCGCTGTCCAGGACGATATGGCTCTGCACCAGCTAATTCTGTCTTCAAATAATGGACATCTAAAATTAAGTAAATGAAGCGAAAATTGCTTCATAGAAAAAAAATAGATTATTTTAAATCGTGATAAAGAACGTGCACTATGAAATTGCTCAAACTCCATCTTTGCTTTTTGTTTTTTTGGGGTGCCCTGGTAGCACAGGCACAGCCGGTAGTAAGTCCCGGCCTGGGAATTAGCGACCTGAAGATCGGCAGCGACCCTGACGAAGTGGTATGGGTATTAGGCTTCAAAGGAATAAAACTCTCTCGCGAGGGCGTAGCAGAAGTACTGAAAATTCAGGCTGAAGAGCTGAAGATTGATTTTGACTACGTGTATAATTACCAACATATTATGGCCCTTCCCATTTCTACCCTCTACTTCAAAGATGATAAAGTGGTGATGATCGTGGTAAGTAGCTACCCCGAATACAACGAAGTGCTATGCCTGGGCATCAAAACCAAAGAGGGGCTCAACTTCTGGGACAATGAGCACGCTATGAAAAAAATATATGGCAAAAAATATGAAACGAAAAGCTCAGATTTTGAATTTTACTACTATAGAGATATCGGTTTAGGCGTATCTATTGATGATAAGCAAATACGTACAATGACTATTTTTAAACCGCAATCTTAGCAATGAAAATAAACTTTGATATATTAGCAACTCCATTGAAAAGAGTTAAACTTAGCAATTTTAAACCCCAGAAAATATTGAGATTATGATCGCGAATTTTACATCGTTTTCACGTCTGCCCCATCTCCTTTTAGTGCTGGCGACAGTGGTAGGGGCGTGTACCAGTGAAAAGAAGAAAGAAGGAAGCGCCTCTTCAGAATTTGACGCTGCCTCGAAGGATCTGAAAGAAAAAGTGGAAAAGGTAATATACAATATTCCATCTCCATCGGAAATCCCCTATATCATCGAAAGTACAGGTGCTGATTTCAACCCTAATATTGTTAACAAATTAGAAAAATATGAGTCATACAGCGTGTCGCAACACAAAGCAGCGTTTAACCTGGGTGTGTACGCCACTGACATCGGATACCTGAGTAGCTACGGAAAAACCCAGGAAGCGCTCAACTACATGGATGTATGTATGAAGCTCAGTGAATCGATAGGTATTCAGGATGCCATAGACCTGGAACTCCTTAGCCGGTTTGAGAAAAACCTTGGCAATCCTGACTCTCTGGCGGACATACTGGACGAAAGCATTGCCAGAAGCGATGAGTACCTTCAACAAAACGAACGTAACAATGTAGCGGCACTCATTATTGGTGGTACCTTTGTAGAGGGCTTGTACGTGGCCACGCAGATCATCAGCACCTACCCTAAAGACATTCTTGCAGATGACCAGCGCATGGTAGTTCTTACCCCGCTTATTCGCCTGGTAGTAAAGCAAAATGAATCTTTGCAGGACATGATCTCGCTACTCAAAGGAATAGACAACAAAGACGAATGGATAGAGGCAACCATCAATAGCCTCGAAGAGCTGCAGGAAAGCTATGACAGCTTCAACCCCGAGGAGAAAATCAGTGCCGGACAAGGCAACGAAGTGCTAAACGACAAAACGTTACAACTCCTGACCAAGCAAATAGCTTCGATAAGGGAAAACGTGGTGTACTGATATCACTTAAAAAAATTGAATGCAAAAAAGTATTGATCCCGGCAGCGCCCGGAAGTCAATACTTTTTTTTTATCTTTTGCTTTTTATTTGCTTAGCTAACCCAACGAGTAATGAGTGAACATATCCTCAAAGCCATTGTCCAGCTTTTTGCTTTGTTAGCCAGGATAGATGGGGTAAAAAAGAGTGAAAGGAATAAAATTGAAAGCTTACTCAAAAGAACCATTGGCGAAAGCGGGGTTGAAAGGCTGGTACAGGACTTCGACCTCTACTCCGGCTATCAGCCTCACTCGTCTCAGGAATACAATTTTGCCTCTACGGAAGATATCTTAAAAACGATACGGCAAATATGTATTAAAATAAAAAATGAAGCCGGACTGGCTCAGCGCGTAAGTCTCATTTCGCAAATCATCCAACTGGTAATTGCCGACGACGAGCTGACGTCCCTGGAAAACGAAGCCATCGAGCTCATTGCCCGGGAGCTTAAGATTGCAGAGGAAATACTGGAAAATATCAAGCAGTTTCTACTGGCAAAAACATTAGAGGATTTCAACAATCCGAACATTCTGATTATCCAGGAAAGCCAATCCCTCAAGCCTACCGAATGCAGGTACATTAAAGCCTCTAAGCTTTCAGGCTTTATTGCGGTGCTGCACATCAGGAATATCAAAACATTGTATGCCCGGTACATAGGGAGTGACTTTATCTTGCACAACACCGCTGCCGTGGAAACCGGTCGGATCGAAGCCTTTCCTCCGGGAAGTAATTTCAGGGGAGACAAGCTGGAACCGATATACTACTCCGATATTATCAGCGCTTTCAAGGCCGAAACAATCGACCACAAAATTACCTTCGTAGCTGACGAAATTACTTATCGTTTCAAGAAAGGAAATTATGGACTGCGGGGCATCACGATTTCAGAAACCGAGGCAAAGCTGATCGGCATCATGGGCGCCAGCGGGTCGGGTAAGTCCACACTCATTAACATCCTGAATGGTAATGAAAAGCCCACCTCCGGAAGCGTGCAAATAAATAGCCTTGATCTGCACCAGGAACCTGAGAAACTCGAGGGCGCAATAGGATACGTACCCCAGGACGACTTGCTGATCGAAGACCTGACCGTATTCCAAAACCTTTTCTATTCCGCTAAACTGTGCTTCGGGGATAAGAGCGACGAAGAAATTACCAGACTGGTAGACAAAACACTGTATGATCTGGGCTTGCAGGAAACCAAAAACCTGAAGGTGGGTAATGTGCTCAATAAAACGATAAGCGGAGGCCAGCGGAAGCGCGTCAACATTGGGCTGGAACTTCTCCGGGAACCGCTGATTATGTTTGTGGATGAGCCCACCTCCGGCCTCTCCTCGCACGACTCAGAAAATATCATGGATCTGCTCAAAGAACTCTCCCTCTCGGGGAAGCTCATCTTCGTAGTGATACACCAACCTTCCAGCGAAATATTTAAGATGTTTGATCGCCTGCTAATCCTCGACGTAGGCGGCTATCCGGTGTACTATGGGAACCCGGTCGAAGCCATCGATTACTTCAGAAACGCTATTCGGGTCATCGACAAAACCAACGCGGTGTGCCTGGACTGCGGCAATGTGAATACCGAGCAAATATTTAACATCATCGAATCGAAAATAGTAGATGAATACGGATACCCCACAAAAGAAAGACGGTACTCACCACAGCATTGGCATCGAATTTACCAGGAAAACAGTACTGTAAACACTGATGTACGGGCGAACGGAAAATCCATGGCCGCCCTGCACATTCCGGGAAAGATCCGCCAGGCCAAAATATTTATACAGAGGGATTTTTTATCCAAAATCAGCAACAGGCAGTATGTGCTCATCAACCTGCTGGAAGCGCCCCTGCTTGGGTTTATTTTATCGTTCTTTATTCGCTTTTACCCCCGCGACGGCTTCGTTGATTCTGAGTACTCTTTCATGGACAATGTGAACCTGCCGGTGTACATGTTTATGGCGGTTATTGTTGGGCTCTTTATCGGGCTTACGGTGAGCGCCGAAGAAATCATCAAAGATAAAAAAATACTGAAAAGGGAGGCATTTCTGCATTTGAGCCGTTCCAGCTACCTGGCATCCAAGTTGGTCATACTCTTCAGCCTTTCCGCTATTCAAGCCCTTGCATTTGTACTAATTGGCAATGCCGTGCTGGAAGTCAAAGGTATGTTTTTCACCTACTGGGCAGTCTTCTTCTCTATTTCCTGCTTCGCGAATGTGCTGGGACTCAATATTTCGTCTGCCTTCAATTCTGTTGTCACCATCTACATTCTCATCCCGCTGCTGCTCATTCCCCAGTTGCTTCTAAGTGGCGTAATGGTGAAATATGACGAACTCAACCCGCAATTCACAAGTAGGACACGCGTACCCGTGATCGGGGAGCTTATGGCGGCAAAGTGGGGATACGAAGCCCTGGTGGTATCGCAATTCAGGGACAATGAATACGAAAAGCAATTTTACCAGCACGACAAGGTAATTGCTACCTCTGACTTCAAAACGGTGTACTACTTGCCAAAGTTGATGAGCAAACTTGATCATCTGATGGTTAACTATGGGAGTGATGACCAAGACCTGATCAGCGCGATGAAGTCAGACATCAAAGTGTTACGCCACGAAATTGCGGAAGAACTTGAACTGGTTGGAGCAGATAAATTCCCTGAGTTTGAGCAACTCAGCTATGAGGCCTTTGATTCGGCGATGTACCAACATACGAAAGCTTTTTTTGACTCACTGCGAAAATTCTATCAACTGCGACACCAAAACGCAACCAAGCTAAAAGAAGCCCTGATAAAAGAGATCACCAATAGCCCGGCAAAGAGAAAAGACTTCGAGCGACTGCGCAAACAATACACCAATGAGCAGGTGTCATCTATTGCGCTGAACAACAAGGTGAGTCATCGGATTATCGAAGAAAATGACGAACTAATTCAGAAAATATACCCGGTATACATGGACCCGGACCCTCACCATTTCTTCGACTTCACTTCACAAATGTATCAACCTCAAAAATACTTTGCTGGATTCTACATCAACACCCTGGCCTTTAACCTGTTAGCGATATGGTGTATGACACTCTTTCTGATTGTTGCGCTCTATTTTGAATGGCTGAAAAAACTTGTGAGCAAGGGTTGAAAACAAGGAGGTATATTCTATGAAGAGAATTCTGTCATAGAATTTTACTGTAAAAGTGAAACATTTTAGATCTTAATCGTATTATTGCAATAAAGCGATCAACATGGGGCTTAGCAAAACACATTATTTCAGTGAATACCAAAACCAGATAGCAAAAGTAGCCAAAGCTTTTGCACATCCGGCCAGGGTGGCCATTCTGGAGTACATCGTTAACCATAAAACCTGTATCGTGGGCGATCTGAGCGAAGAGCTGCCGCTATCACAATCTACCATTTCGCAACACCTGAAAGAACTGAAAACCATAGGCATCATAAAAGGTGAGATTGAGGGCCCCTCTATCTGCTACTGTGTAGACGAGGCTGAATGGAAAAAGCTGACCGGAGCCTTAAAAACGTTTATTGCCCGCGTGAGCGAAAACTGCTGCTAAAGATAATGCACATAAAAACCAGAAGATTTTTGAAGCCTAATTAATCGTAATATTACAATAAACCGATAAACAAATATCATGAAAACAGAAGATCAAATCAAAAGTGAAGTGCGCCAGCAATACGGAAGTATAGTACTGGAAGCCGGAAAGAAAGAAAACGCTGGATGCTGTTCCTCAGATTGCTGCGGAGGGGACCAGGAAGTATCCTTTGCTGACGACTACACAAAACTGGAGGGTTACATGCCCGAAGCCGACTTGAACCTGGGCTGTGGAGTGCCCACAGAGTTTGCCAGGATAAAAGAGGGCGACACGGTACTTGACCTGGGAGCTGGTGCAGGAAACGATGCCTTCATAGTACGTAGAATCACCGGCGAAACAGGATATGTGATAGGAGTAGACATGACTCCTGAGATGGTATTCAAAGCCCGCGAAAACAAACAAAAAATGAACTACTCCAATGTAGACTTCCGGCTGGGCGAAATTGAAAACATGCCGGTAGAAAGCGACTCTGTGGATGTAGTGGTAAGCAATTGCGTACTCAACCTCGTGCCGGACAAAGATAAGGCCTTCAGCGAAACAAAGCGGGTATTAAAATCGGGGGGGCACTTCAGCATTTCAGACATCGTAATAGAGGGGGGTGAAATACCTGACGAACTCAGAGACGACATAGCGGCGTATGCTGCTTGCATTTCCGGCGCCATTGGCAAGAATGAGTACCTGGAAAAACTACAGGCATCGGGGTTTGTAAATGTTTCCGTTCAGAAAGAAAGAGAATTGGAAATTCCAGTTGAATTTATCGAAAAACATTTCGGACAAAACTGGACGAGCGTAGCGAGCGACAGACTACCCAAATTGCTAAGCATCACCGTTTATGGCGAAAAGCCTTAGTCCATAAACATCAAAGGCGCCAGTTGGCGCCTTTGATGTTTGTTCTTTGTTGCATTTTCGGACTATTTGCCAGCTCTGTACTTTTTTAATTCTTCCTCCAGTTTGGCTAATTTTTCCTGGTATTCCGTTTCCAGGTTTTTGATTTTGGAAATATCTCTTGAAATCCCAAACGTGCCCACTACCTTATCATTAAGGTCTTTCAACGGAAGCTTGGTCGTAGATATCCAGCGCACGGTCCCATCTTCAAACGTCTCTTTCTCTACCATATCAATCATCGGAGTTTCCGTTTTTATGATCTTCATTTCATCGTCAAACGCCTGCTGCGCATGCTCTTTGTCCTGGAAGTCAAAGTCTGTCATGCCCACCACTTCTGTGGGAGACTCAAAGCCAAAGGTCGTAGCCATGAACTTGCTCACCCGTATAAACCGGCTCTTTTGATCTTTGAAATAAATAGAGTCAGGCATATTATCCAACATCGCATCGAGCAGGTACTTCTCTTTGGCAAAATCGTCAAGCAGCTTTTTCACTTGCTTCTGCTGTTCCTTATTCTCAGTGATATTAATGGCTATGTTCAGTATTTTTATGATTTCTCCATTGTAGTCTACTATGGGCGTGAAGGTCTCCGATAGCCAATATTCCTTGCCTTTCAGTGTGTACTGCGTGTCTTCACGGAGCGTCTTACCACGTTTCAAATCATTCCAGAGACTATCAATTTGCTCCTTGGTTTTATCGCTCGAAGCCAGGATATCGCTAACAGTATAGCTCTCTGCTTTGCTCTTATCGATGTGGAGAAAATCGACGAAGGAATCATTCATCTTCGTAACCTGACCTACAGCATTGTACTCTGCCACCAGGAATGAAACCTCTAGCGCTTCCACTATCGCCGTCATTTCTTTTTCCCTTCTCGCGGCAGCTTCCTGCGTTGCCTGCAATTCCTCCATATTCTGCCGCATTTCTTCCTCTTGAGCGCGCATTTCCTCCGCCTGCTGTTGGGTTTTCTCCAACAACTCATGCGTGCTCTGGTTCGTCTTCACATTTTGGATGGCCGAGGCGATTGTTTCGGCCAACTGAATCACGAATTCGATCTGGTGCGGTTCAAATTCATTCAGGGAGGCTATTTCGATCACTCCTGTGACTACTGACTCATTTTTTAGCGGTACTAACAGCAAGGACGATGGATTGGTTTCGCCCAGGCCCGAGGTGATCTTTACATAGTCCTGCGGAACGTTCTTTATATAAATATGTTCTTTCTCAAGAAAACACTGTCCAACAAGTCCATCTCCTATTTCAATTTTCCTATCGAGAAATTTCTTTCGCTCATAAGCATAGCACCCGGTAAGCTCCAGGTATTGGTTGTGTTCTTTTTCATCATTCAACACAAATATCCCTCCCTGCTTGGCACCCAGGTATTTCACCAGGTTAGAAATGATCTCATCCGATAAGGTGTTGATGTTGTTTTGGTAATTCCGAATGATCTCTCCAAATTTTGAGAGTCCCTCGGTAGTCCACAGCCGTTTTTCGTCCTCCTTCTTCACTTTGATCATCTGGTCACGCATTTTGGTAAGCTCGCCGCTGAGGTTGTTTTCGTTGAACTTCCAGTTGTCTTTATCCAGGCCTTCCCAGGCTATATTATAGTTTCCTTCGGTAATATTATTAATGAAATCCGAGGCTTTTTTAAGGTTCTTTACCAGGTCATTAATGATTTCTGACTCTTCAAGGTCTGTGTCGTCATCGCGCTTTTCATCAAAGAGGTATTGCCGCTTGCTCTCGTCGATTTTTTCAAATAGTTGTCTGCGACGCGCTCGGCTAGACCGAAGCCGCCTCACGATAGCAAAAAGAAACGGTATTGCCAGGATCAGCACAACGATCTGCGAATATTTAGTATAGGCAATTATCGAATTGTACTCCTTTTGCGTTTTTGCTTCCAGTTCATTCACAAAATTCTCCACATCTATCATCATGGGATAGTAAATTTCCCATGCCTTATAGCCAGGGTCTGTCTTGAGCACAGCAACAGCCTGTTCGACATTTCCGTTCCGCGCCATATTCACCAGGCGTCTGATTTCTTCCAGGTAGTCTTTAATTGCTTTGTTTCCAGCTTCCAGTTTTGCACCATCGTAGCCATGTTTTATTAGCAGCGATTGTATTACCCGTATATTATCAGGGTACTCCTCTTCGGAATACTTAAACGGCAATATCATGCTCTCCTCAGTGTGAAGCAGGTAACCTCTGAAAGCCATGTCGGCCCGGTTTATATTACCTTCTAACCGCTGCCTCCTGCTGGTGATTTCCAGCAGATCGCCCTGCAACTCTACATTTTCTGCGATGATTATCCGGTAGCGGAGAATGAAAACGCTATTCAATATCAGTACCAGAAGCATGGCGTAAATAGAAATCTCCAGGCCTCTCTTCTGAAATAAACTCTTAATATTTTGCCACATAACTGTCAGCTTTGAAAAATTACATACTTACACTTTATCAACCATTTTCCATGTTGCACACAAAAAATATCCGGGGTTGCCTTTTGTCAACAAATAATTATCCTGATAGGCGGTTGTTCAAAGAACGAAAAATGATAATTATTAATAAACTTGACAATAGGGGCATATTGCATAAAGGTAATAATTAATAGGAGAAAACGCATTTTGCGCAAGACAATATAATCTGCATTATTAGGGAAAATATTACCTGACTATCACACTCTTATACAGGTAAATTACTTTTTTCGAAGAGGATGGAACTTAAATATTAATTATATTTCTCTTCTTAAATGTGTAAAGAAAAAAGAGGTAAGATGACCCAAGACTCCGTATCACTTAAAAAATCGCTGTTGACAGTCTTTATAATCGTTGGCATAGTCAATATTTCGTCGTTCCTTGTCATGATAAGCACTCAAAACAGCCGCGACAATCGTGCTGACGTAAGCGCTAAAATGGCATACCTCTCCCAAAAACTTGCCTATCACCTCAATCTTTATGCTGCAGGGACACAACAATCAAAGGAATCGGGCCATGAAGTCATCACAAGGATAGATGAGGCGCTTTCTGCCATGAAAAAAGGTGGCGAATTGGAAGGAACACACAGTAACGTGACGATAGCCGCAGCTACCCAAAAACTAAGCGCGCAACTCTCTGAGCTTGAGGAAATCTGGAGTACTTACAAGGTAAATGCGCTTAGTATACTGAAGTCGCCTGCGGGATCTGCAAGCAGCAATACCGAAGTAAAAACAGCACTCGACTACGTAAATAGCAACACGGTTTTATTGGCAGAAAATATCGAACAATTGGCACAAACCGCCCATGAACACACCGTGATTCAAAATGCTCAGAAGAAGATGTTGTACTGGGCTGCCTGTATTGTCTTCATCATTTCCATTATAGCTGCTTTTCTGTATCTGAATGCTGTGTTTTTATCACCTGTCAAGTATTTTAACGATAAGCTGGCAGCGTTTTCTGCCGGAAATCTGGACCAACAAGTCAGTTATCGTGGGAAAAAAGAGTATGGCCAGTTAGCCCATTCTCTCGGCCTCATGTTCCATAAACTCAGGCTGATATCCTCTTTCATTGATTCTATCGGCAAAGGAGACTACAACTTTAAGCTGGACGATGCGGAAGCAGAGACTGTGAAAAACGACAAGATTTTTGACTCGCTCTTCAAAAC
>CAYUJK010000015.1:0-2446 GCA_964444895.1 uncultured Roseivirgaceae bacterium | reverse complement strand
TGCAAGCCACCCAAGAAGAGATGGCCCGAAAAGAAAAAGAGGTGACCAAACTGCTGGATGAATCAAAAGAAAAAGAAGAAAAAATGGAGGCTATTTTAAAGGAAGTAAATGCCAAAGAGCGCTTCCTGGATGGCCTCATAAATGTTTCCAAAGATTCAATATTGGCAATTGACAAAAAATACCGCATCATCAGCTTTAATGAGAAAATGAGGGAGTCTTACAAGGCATCGGGCACCGTACTTTCCAAAGGTATGGATATTCTTTCGACCTTCCCCGATGATGCAATGAAGGAATCATTCAAGTCCCAATTTGACAAAGCCTTTAAGGGAGAATTTGTGGAAGTAACTACCGAGCTCCCTATGGAAAATGAAACTACTTACTACCTGATCAACTATGCACCGTTGAGAAATGAAAATGGCGAAATCATTGCAGCAGCAATGTACTCAAAAGACATTAGCGCGATGAAAAGGGCACAAAACGATGCCGAATCTTTGCTGATAGAAGCCCAATCGCAAACGGAAGAAATGCGTGCGCAGGAGGAAGAACTGAAGCAAAACATGGAAGAAATGGCTGCCATACAGGAAGAACTGGAGCGAAGAGCCCGTGAAGCCGAAATGGCGCAGGAAGGCCTGGAACTGGAAAATGCCATGTTTTCAGGTTTGATGGATGTGTTGGAAGAACGAATCACCATCAAAGACACCAGCGGCGCCTACCTGCGTGTGAACCGAACCAAGCACGAAAGCATGAAGAAACTGGGGATTGAAGAATACGTGGGCAAAACAGATGCAGACATTTTTGATCAACAGCACTTTAAAAAGAGTTCAGAGATCGAGAAAAAGATCATTGAGTCTGGCAAGCCTATTTTGAACGAAGAAAATAAGATCCCCATGCCCGATGGCTCTGTCATGTATGCCTACACCCACCGCATACCATTCAGAAATCTGCAAGGCGATATTTTGGGAACCCTGATCGTTACCCGCGATGCCACCAAAGAGAAACAGTACGAAGAGGAGCTAATCCGGCTCAAAAAAGAAATCTCTTCCCTGAAGAAAAAATAGTTCAAAAAAGTTAGCATCCTGCATAGTAGTTTGTCAAAAGGATAATTTTACGCTCCATTTCAGTACTTCAAATACGCCCACGGCGAATATGAAAAAAAGCAATAAACCGAAACCAGAAATCGAAATCATCAACTATGGACGGTATTCCCGCTGGGATAGGGATTCTAAAGCCCTCCCGGACTTCATCGAACTTACCGAAAAAATTGATGCTGCTCCTGATGTTGAGTTTGGTATGATCGTAGAAATTCGGAAAGCACGCGGCCGGTACCTTGAATTCCGAATTGACCACCCTCCTTTCTTTGGGTCCGACGGACTAATTGAGGGCCCGTTTGAAGGCAGGTTTCGTGTGAAACAAAATCCTTATCGGTTTTTCCTTGGCGATACCGTGTGGGAACCAATAGATGACAAAAAAGGCGAGTGGATCCTGACTATCTTTTACAACGATGAACCTCTTGTCTCCAAAAGTTTGTATTTGAATTGATGCAACATCACAACGACAGGGCGTTCCAGGCCTGAAGAATAATTGTGAAAGACAAAGAAGCCCAGCGGAGGAAGAATAGTTGACAGAAAATACGATAAACCGGCAGACCCAATACCGAAATTGCCCTGAATTGCGAAATAATATTTAAAAGCACGTGCTTTTCCCTTAATTTTGCGCTCTTTAAAAACGCAAAAATGACGATGGAAGCACGCCCGGACAAAACCAGCCTGCAAAGGCTGGCGCAACAATTAGAAGGAGATTTTTTCAGCGACGAAACCATGCGCAGGCTTTATGCCACTGATGCTTCGGCCTATCGCGAAATGCCCCTGGCGGTAGCTATTCCCAAAAGTAAAGACGACCTCAAAAAGCTGATATATTTTGCCCGGGAAAACAGCATACCATTGATACCGCGAACAGCCGGAACCTCTTTGGCAGGACAGGTAGTCGGGAGTGGAGTGGTAGTCGACGTTTCGAAGCATTTCAACAAGATCATCGAAATCAATGCTTCCGAATCATGGGCTCGGGTACAGCCCGGTGTCATTCGTGACGATCTCAACCACTTCCTCAAGCCACATAATTTGTACTTCGGCCCGGAAACATCCACGGCCAACAGGGCCATGATCGGTGGCATGGTGGGCAATAATTCGTGCGGCTCCAACTCTGTAGTATACGGATCTACACGCGAGCACGTCGTTGCCGTGAAAGCCCTCCTGAGCGATGGCGCCGAAGTAGAGTTCCGTGCTCTTACAAAAGAGGAGTTCAAAAAAAAGTGTGATGGCGTCAATGTTGCCAGCCCCCTGGAACAAAAAATCTATCAGGACATTTATCACCTGCTTTCTGACGATAAAAACCAAAAGTTGATCAGGGACAATTATCCCAATCCGGAAATCCCCCGAAGAAATACCGG